>CAZSXI010000043.1:0-10915 GCA_964611045.1 uncultured Cocleimonas sp.
CAGCGCCGCGATTGGTTTTCATCTTAGGCATCTTATTCTCCATAATTATCGTCTTAAAGACGAGTGGGTTATAAACATTCCCTTGAGAGTGCCTCTCCTCAGGGAATTTAGTGAACTTACCATTTTAGTTTTTTTAAAACGGGTAATTCAATTATGTCGCTGTTTTTTAGCGACTATATTTACTTATCAGACTGTTCTTCTTCAACCTTCTCTTTTTTAACAGGTGCCGCCTGACCTTTTTCTCTCTTTACTGGACCGATCACCATAATCATCTGGCGACCTTCCATTTTCGGGAATTGTTCAACAAGTCCGTACTCTTCCAAATCTTTTTCTACGCGTTTAAGCATTTCCATGCCTAACTCACGGTGCGCCATTTCACGACCTCTAAAACGTATCGTTACTTTGGTTTTATCGCCATTTTCTAAAAACTCTTTGAGTTTATTCAGCTTGATATTGTAGTCACCAATATCAGTACCTGGTCGCATTTTAATTTCTTTGACCTGAGTTTTCTTTTGTTTCTTCTTCGCTGTGCTTTTCTGCTTGCTTTGAGAGAATTTAAATTTACCGTAATCCATGATGCGGCAAACAGGGGGTTGTGCATTTGGTACAATTTCAACCAAATCTTGCCCTGCTTCTTCCGCCATTTTCATGGATTCATCTATACCAACGACACCAACATTTTCGCCATCTTTATCAATCAAGCGCACCTCTTTTAAGGTGATTTCTCTATTGGTTCTATTTTTCTTTGGTCTAGCGATATTTAACGTCCTCTATTTTCATTAAACAATATTTACAAAAACAGCATCAACTGCTGGAAGTGTTACTCTCAGCGTGTGATGCTATTTCGTATTTGATTTTTTCAATTAACTGGTCAACTGTCATTACACCAAGGTCTTCACCTTCACGTGTTCTGACTGCAACCGAGTCATTTTCTACTTCACGATCACCCACTACCAACAAGTACGGGATGCGCTGTAAAGTATGCTCGCGGATTTTAAAACCTATCTTCTCATTACGCAAGTCTGATACGACGCGAATACCACTTTTTTTCAGCCTATTTTCGACATTTTTGACAAAATCAGACTGTTTATCCGTAATATTCATAATTACCGCCTGTTCTGGCGATAACCAAACTGGGAAACGACCTTCGTGATGTTCTATCAAGATTCCGATAAATCGCTCAAAAGAACCCAAAATTGCACGGTGTAACATAACAGGTGTTTTACGCGAACCGTCTTCTGCCACATATTCTGCATCTAGGCGTTTAGGCATAGAAAAATCAACCTGAATTGTACCTAATTGCCAAACACGACCAATACAGTCTTTAAATGAAAATTCAATTTTTGGACCATAGAATGCGCCCTCACCCGGCAACTCTTCCCATTCAACTTTTTGAGTATCTAAAGCATCAGCTAAGGCTTTTTCTGCCTTATCCCAATCTTCTTCGCTACCGACTCTATTTTCTGGGCGAGTTGATAAACGATAAATCACATCATCAAAGCCAAAGTCTTTATAAACCGAATGCAAAAAATCGATAAAATCGGCAACTTCTGGTTGAATTTGTTCTTCTGTACAGAAAATATGCCCATCATCTTGAACAAATCCACGCACGCGCATTAAGCCATGCAATGCACCTGACATTTCATTACGATGACACGAACCAAACTCTGCAATACGCAACGGTAAATCGCGGTAACTTTTCAAACCCTGATTAAACACTTGTACATGACAAGGACAGTTCATCGGTTTTAATGCAAACTTTCGACCATCCGATTCCAACGTGAACATATCATCACTGTATTTATCGGCATGACCCGAGCGTTCCCACAAAGAAAAATCAACCAACTCTGGCGTGTTAATTTCTTTGTAATCTCTCAGGCGCTGTTGCTCGCGCATATATTGTTCGATCGCTTGATAAATCGTCCAGCCTTTATCGTGCCAAAAAATCTGACCCGGCGCTTCATCTTGAATATGAAATAAATCTAACTTACGCGCAATCTTACGATGATCACGTTTTTCAGCTTCTTCAATACGACGAATGTAGGCTTTTAATGCTTTTTTATTTTCCCACGCTGTACCATAAATGCGTTGTAGCATTTCGTTGTTTGAATCGCCACGCCAGTATGCGCCCGACAACTTGGTTAACTTAAACGCCTTACAAAAAGACATATTAGGTAGATGTGGCCCGCGGCACATGTCGATATATTCTTGATGATAATACAACCCTACTTCGCTTACATCATCGCCCATGTCATCAATAATGCGTACTTTGTAGGTTTCACCACGTGATTCAAACAAAGCACGTGCCTCATCCTTTGGCGTCATTTTTTTAATGACATCGTAGCCCGTTTTCGCCAGCTCATTCATACGCTGTTGGATGGTTTCTAAATCTTCAGGCGTAAAACGGTGCTCGCTATCCACATCATAGTAAAAGCCGTTCTCGATAACAGGACCAATAACCATTTTGGTTTCTGGATAGAGTTGCTTGATGGCGTGCCCAAGTAAGTGAGCCGTTGAGTGACGAATAACATCAACGCCTTCTGGGCTATTCATGGTGATTATTTTAAGCGTAATATTATCTTCGATAATATGAGAAGCATCGTATTCGATACCATCAATTTCACCTGCCACCGTCGCCTTAGCAAGACCAGGACCAATATCGTTGGCAACATCAAGAATAGAAACAGACTGATCGAATGAACGCTGACTTCCGTCAGGCAAAGTAATAGTTGGCATTTTTGACCCCTTTCAGTGGTGATCCATACTAAAGACCACTTGATTTATACAGCCTTAATGGCTATTTAACTTAAAAGATGCACTTGCAAAGTGCAGTTGTAAATAATGGTAGGCACGCTCGGACTCGAACCGAGGACTTCCACCATGTCATGGTGGCACTCTAACCAACTGAGTTACGCGCCTTTAGTGTTTTTTAATGTCATTAAAGTAAGTTTAACAGCCCTAAAAAAACAGGAGACGAATTTTATCTTTAAAAAGTGTGCTAAACAAGCCTATTTTTAAGTCCACCCCCCTTGTTTTTTGATGATTTGTACTTTTAAAAGCCTCAGGGGTATCTCTATAAAGCAACTGTGTATACAAAATTAAATACAAAACAACAAAAAAAGAGGGGGGTGGACTTTCAAACTATCTGATAAAGTCCATTAAACAACCAAGTTTAACCGTGTTAAGGACATTATGGATAATCTAGAAGCCTATTTACAACCCGTATTACAATTCTTTGATAATCAGCCTTGGTTTCAAGGTGGAGCAGTTTTCTTAATCACTTTTTTTGTTGCATCCCTTATGTCATGGGTAATTTTTCGGGTTTTAAAAGCACTTACCAGCAAAACAAAAAGCTATTTAGATGATCGCTTGCTCGCCATAGCTCGCCCACCTATTTATTACTCTTTAGTGATTACTGGTTTTTCAACTGCCGTAAAAATCATGCCTATAGCAGACAAAATTTCAGATAGATTGATATTTGGATTTAAAACCGTTGGTGTGATCATATGGATGATTGCTTTGATGCGAGTATCCAAAATAATATTACAACAACTTGCTTGGGGTGAGGATAAACGAGGCTTTGTTAAACCTCAAACTTTGCCCTTATTTGACAACCTTTCTAAAGTAGCGATCGTTGCTATTGCTGGTTATATCATCTTCCAAATATGGGGGATTGATATGACGGCATGGGTTGCATCGGCAGGTATCATGGGGCTTGCGATCAGTTTTGCCGCTAAGGACACCTTATCAAACCTATTTTCTGGCGTTTTTATATTGGCAGACTCACCCTATAAAATCGGCGATTATGTAGTACTTGATGATAGTCAGCGCGGCAAAGTGACTCATATTGGTCTGCGGAGTACTCGATTGATTACACGAGATGATGTTGAGGTGACTGTACCAAACTCTATTATGGGCAACAGTAAAATCACCAATCAAAGCGGTGGGCCAAACCCTAAATTTAGGCTTCGTGTGAAAGTTGGCGTGGCGTATGGCACAGATATCGCTATTGTACGTGAGATACTAATGGAGATTGCCCTAGCCGAGACACTCGTAACAACAGCACCAGAACCACGCGTGCGTTTTAGAGTATTTGGTGCATCAAGCTTAGATTTTGAATTGCTTTGCTGGATACAAGACCCTGAACTCAGAGGCAGTACCTTGGATAAGCTTAATGTAGCTATTTACAATAAGTTTAATGAGGAGAAAATTGAAATTCCTTATGCTAAACAGGATTTATATATTAAGGAATTTCCAAAGTGAAAGTTAAGAGGACTAATTTCGTATTGGTTGAGGGGCGCCCATTAAACCCTGCTCACTCCTACGCTCATTTTCTCTATCTTTTCGCTCATTCTCATTTCGTTTAAAATCACGCTTAGCCTTCTCTGCAACTGCAGATAAACTTACAGGGTGCTTTTGCGCCGAGGTTTTCTCAGTATTATTTCTAATAACACTCTTTGGGGTTTTAGCCACTTTGATCTTCTTTTCTTTATCGCTTACAGGGCAAGGCTTATCTTTATAAAAAACTTCGCCCTCTGTATTAATACATTTAAAAAATGTAGATTTTGCAACCTCTGCAGAATAAGTATTCTGAACCATCAATACACTAGCCGACACTGCTAAAGTCGATATTAAAAAGGATGTGATTTTTTTTATATTATTCATAATAACTCCTCTATTCACAATAACTACCTTACAAAACAGACCTAAGATTAAACTCCTAGGTCGTCACTATTTAGCGTTGCTCAGGTGAATTCCAATATATAGATTCTACATCAGCTACATTTTCTGTTCCTGCTTCTGAGCTTTTCTTGCCTATCCGTACATCCACATCATGTGTACAGCTACCTCCTGTACAATCTAAACTATTAAAGACCGTCTGTGGCGTACCTGGTATTTCACTAACAGATATAGGTGTATAAACATCAGCATCATTAGGATCAGTATCCTCACTATTATCTAGGTTCATACTAGGTTCGCCCGTTAATATATTCAAAGCATAGAGCCGACCTTGCGTAGCAGGTAGAGCACAAGAGCTAATTAGTTCGGGGGTATTATCCTCCAAATTGACAGCTTGCGGAACCAAGGTAGTAAAAAGAATAGAACCTTCAAATGTAATGGATGATGCTAAAATTTTCTCACCTGGTTGATCGAAAGCAACATACCAACCATCCTTACCCGTTTGGGTGATTTTCTTACCTTCAAAATCACTAGTCTGATTGACTGCTTTTTCATCCGTAATTGTTACTCTTGCAAGACCAGAACCTCCAAGATTATCTGTATCACCAACAATTGTAATAGCCGGGAAGTTATCAGGCAATTCTGCGAATGGAGATTTATCCAACAATATAAACATACTATCTTTTATAAATTCATTCATAGGATGAGGACGAAGACCACTGCCCACTGAAACTGAGAACAATGTCTTGCCGTTACCGCGCATCATTGCCACATCCGGCTCATTGTAAAACTTACGCGCATCCTCGCCCGTACCACCAAGGCTTGCAAATTTAGTTAGTTTTGAGCCATTGCCCAAGCCTTCATCCAAATCTAAGCGCCATACATTACCACCGGTATCCGCAAAATACATTCTATCAAGCAAGCCATTACGGTTTACATCGAGTATTCGTGCTCCACCTGGTATAGGATGAGATACATCAGTGCCGTTATCTGTCACATCGTCACGCATATTCCAAAGTAAGCTACCTGTTTCTGCGTTAACGATATAAATATCATCACCCATGGTTATTTCATCAGACATGTCACTGGTCACACTGCTTTCGGTATATGTCTCACCTTCACCATAATCTTGCACAACGTCGTTACCGCCCGTAAATACAACGACGGCTGTCGGCGTACCATCCACTTTTACCTTAGCAATATAAGGCATTGACCAAGACTGACCTAAACGCCCAAAACCAGAAGTATTTTCATCGATGCGCCACAATAGTTTAGGCTGAGGTTTTGTACCCTCAGCACTACCATCACCTTCAGGAGCTTCACCCATATCCGTTACATCCAGAGCGTAATATGCTCTACCGCCACGGCGTAAGCCAAAGAATAACAGTACTTTTTCCTCGCCATTAACAATACCATCATCGTTATCATCATTGTGGTGATAACTAATACTGCCATCTATGCCATATCGATGCTCACCTTCGTTAATGAATTGATGTTCAACATTTTTGAGGAACTCTTCAGGCATAAAGGCAAATCTCTCCATACCTGTTGTGCTATCAAACGCATGTAAGTAGCCTTCATTTGTTGCAGCAAATATATACTGTTTCTTCGGTTCATCCTCAGTAGCAGGTGCATAAGTAATAACGACGGGCGCTGAGTGCAACATATCACCCATGTGCCATCTAGCACGGTTGGGTCTAACACCCTCTCCATCATACTCTTCACTGCTGTACAACCCAGGACCTAGCTCAGCATCTGGATCATAATAACCACCAAGCCAGCCACGAATGTAGTTAATAAGCTTTTCACGGTAGTCCTCAGCTGCAGATTCAGTCATATTCATTTCAGTCGCATCAAATAGCTTTGCACTTGTAAGGTTTATCGTATTATCTAAATTCAACTCATTAGAATCATGAGAAAGGTTATTACTCGTACCGACATTGGTGTACAAATTACGCACCGCAGGGTTTGTTAACAATGAAGCCGTACCACCAAATTTAACTGCATTTCCATCAGGAATTGTATGTTCTGAAAACTCATCCCATGCATCATCTTTAAATAGCCCTAGCTCCGTCATGGCATTAATATAACCATCCGCATTATCGTCACCAGCAACAGTCACTTTGCCTCTTATGTAACGATGACCATCATCATCAACTAACTTAAACTTCTTTAAGTTACCCGACCAAACGGCTCCTCTACCCCTATCAAATACAGGGATATAAATATCGTCTTCATGCTCCAAGCCACTTTTAACATTTACACTGTAACCAGGTGATGCTTGAGAACGTGCTTTTTGAGCAATTTCATCCAATGCTTGAGCAAACGCTGATGCTAATTCTTCTTCATTCTGTGCAGAGAAATAACCCTCTCTCCTTTCTGATTCAGGGTTATCCTCCACCGTCACTAAGCTCTCTAGGTAAAGTGCTGCGTTTTCTGAGATGCCCGAGGCAAAACCAACAACAAAAGTATTAACCGTTTGGTCACCATCTAGTCCAGAATTAATATCATTATCAGCAATATAACGAGTTAGCTCAGGTCCACAGCGTCCTGCTTTAAACTCGTTTGGCGAATCAACACATTGCGTACCTATTAATGACTCAATCACGCCATTTGCATATGGTCGCCTATCTGTGAGATATTCAGGCTTTCCATCAGACATTAAAATAATATTATTACTCTGACAATCAGAAATCGCAGGTGAAATATATTCTGGCGGATCCATCTTGGCATCTTTACACACTTTGTACTTACAGAAGCTATTAGAACCGACTGGTCCCCAATCATCATCAGGGCAATGAGCAGGATACCATTGACAACCTGTGGGATTACCATCCTCATCCTCTCCTGTACAATCATTATAATCGGTACGTCCACCAACCCAGCCAGAATTACATATTTTCTGATTCAAGTCACAACTATTCTCTGTCGCCGCACAGTTTGCTGCTGACCCATTTGATGGATTAGCAGGATCTGCAGGGCACTTATACCCCCAAGTATCGCCACTACGCCACTCATCAATACTATCAAGGCCCCAGATTGCCTTATTGTGAGGTGCTGCATCACAAGCCCCTGAATTATATAAATTATCAATAGCTTCGACTAAGGGCGGACCTTCTTGTGCATAAGTGGCAGGATGTGCTGCCATCTTCTCCGTTGCTTTTCTAAAGCCTCTCCAGAGAGGATCGCCACGGTAGTATAATGTAGCCTCATAGAGTGCATCGACAATCGGTGTCATACCTTTTGACTCCCATGAATCTGCAATTTCACTTAAAAATGTACGTACATCAACCGTTTCATTTGGCTCAGGGATATTGTTTAAAGCCCAATTAGGCACACCATCAATTTCTATTGACTTTTCAACAATAGGTCTTGCTAATTTAGTAATAGCTTTAACAGGAAACTTCACTCCGTTAGGGTGATTCCGGCGCCACCCCGTTGAACCACCATAATTCATAATACCTACGCTCAAATTATTTGGAGCTTCGGCTAAAACTATTCTCAAGGCATCTTTCATAACTTGCATACGCGTTTTTTCTTGACCCTCTGTTTCATAGCTCACATGTAAAACAGCAGCACCCAAACCATTATCATGATCATAAGATTGTGCTGAGCGTTTGCCTGATCCTGCAATTACAAATACAGCCGCATTGCCCTCAGACCAACCACCTCTATTCACAACCAATTGTATTAATGATTTTAGTTCAGGGGTTTTTTGAGCATCATTCTGCGCACCCGCTGAATCCCATGCAGGTGGGCTCCAGTCAACAGTTTCACTATATAACGTTCTATCTGCAATATTAGCCTCTGCACCATTTACAAAAGTGGGGGGATTATCGTGTTGCTGTATTTTAATATTTAAACTTGAAACATCTGAACTGGTATCACCCGCATCACTATCCGCGGTGAATTGAATGTAAGCCGAACTTATAACCGCATCTTTAGGAACATCAATATTGGTAAAGCGAAAGCCAACAACTTGCTCACCATCTTCTTGAATCATCTCAATATCACTGCTATATACATTAGTATTATTTGAAAGACTACCGTTACCATTAGCATCATTAGGCGCCATTACCCAATAAGCAACCTGCTCTGTTGTATGATTTCGTTCACTGTCCCCAATCCTATCCTCGTCAATAGCTAGGTTTAGCTGATCTGATACTGGCGTTTCACCATACAAAACAGCCCAACCACCGTCTTGGCCATCCATTGCTGAAATTGTAGCCGTTGCATAAGTGTATGAACGAGGTAAAGAATAGCTTCTCAAGCTATCATCTATGCCTCTAATAGAGTCTGGGCCTAAAGCAATTTTTACGAAAGCACTGTCCAGTGTATATGTCGCTGCTTCGGCAATAAAATAGCCTAAGGTCTCTGTCGTTACCCCATTGTTTGGTGATTCACCCGTATGCTTGCCCACACAAATTTCGGCATTCGTTGCTGGATTCGCACTTTTAGAACATCTGCTAGACCAAAATGTGACATAGTTTGGGTTGTTATAGCTCATCACCTGACCCGTTATAACTGGATTAGAATAGTTTTGTACTTTACTCGCGGTTACATTCACCGTTTTATTTACTTGCCATTGGTATTTTTTATTTGTTTGAGTAGATGTAACGGTATGCGCTTCATACTTGATGGGAGTTGTATATGAACCTTCTTCTGAAACTGTACAGTACACACTAGATGCAGTAACGGCATTAGAGTTTAAAGGGCGTTGTACTTTTATTTGAATATCGCCACTGATAATTTGAACACGCACCGAGCCTTCATTATCACTACCAGAAGGGATATTATAAGTACAAGCTACTACCGGATTGGTGTAAGTATTTGTAAGAACCAAGCTTTTCCATGTATTTGAAACGCTATCCGTCCTAGTCATCTCCAGGTAATCTGTAATAGCGTGAGTGCTATTATCACTATCTCCTGTACCAGAGTCTTCCTCTACCACATACTCTTCAGCATCATCCTCATCTGAGGCAATCGATGATGTAACTTCAACATCTACAGTGGTATAAGTTCCGTCAACAGTCTCTCTCATACTACCCGAGTTATCCATAATAAAGAGTACGTTACTATTGACTTCGCTTGTCGTATAAAAAATTTCTGTATCATCCGCTTGAGCAGAAAATACAGCAGCCATTAGCAATAAATTTTTTAATAGCTTAACTGTGAGCGAGTTTTTTATAGAATTAGAGCTTCGAATCATTTTCATAATTGACAACATTCCAAAATTATTTTTATGAGTAATTAACTTGCCTTTGCAAGTGGTATATTTTTTACTATTTAATCCATTCTTTTTTAGAGCATGCTTCCGTTGCTTCCTACATTGGGTATCATTTTTCCACCACCTTGGTGCTGGGTTTCTTTCGCACCGGCACCCTTCTTATAATACTTAACTCTAAAGTCATAAATTTCACAGGGTGGGGCACCAGGCCCCATACTGGATGCATTTCCAGCTCTTTCACAGGGGTATTTTTCGATAATTTTTGTAATAACCTTATTAACTTCTGGCGTTGAATCAGTCAGCTGATATTGGTCTGATGAATTAAAACCAGCCGCAATGGCTAAATCTAATTTACTCGTTTGTGACAGCTGTTTTAAATTATTGTAAGTCTCTTGAATGGCCAATGATTTTTGGTGGTCATTACCCGAAACTAAGATATCTAAAATAGAAATTTTAGTTGCCGAAACGGTAACAATGGTCATCAAAACAAGAAAAATCATCACGGTCATCAGTGCCGCTCCTTCTTGCTTCCTTTTAAGCCTTGTAAGTTTGGGATTATTAATTTTATATTGTTGGCTCATCATATGACTTGCCCTCTATTTCGATTTGGTAAATTAATGGTCGTCGTAAAAACACGGTATAACCTGCGCTTATCTGTAATAAGCACATTTCTATCTAATAAAATATATCTTTCTTTTGTTGCATCTTCTTTTAATATTTGTTTTGACGAACGCATTAACAAACCAACACGAACGCTAGTGACGTAACTCCACTCATCATTCCCTTCAACTATGTTAGCTCTCAAAAATTCCGTATTACCATCACTACGTGTCACACCATAGAGAAACTGTAGATATTCTATATCCTCTACCAATGGTACTGTTCCACCACGGTTTCCTCGACAATATAAAAAACGCTTATCATCATCGCTACCACTACCAACGTAAAAAGTGCAGTATAGTTTTGCTATCAGTGCATCTCTTTGCCCAATACCTACCGATTTGTCTG
>CAZSXI010000044.1:0-10677 GCA_964611045.1 uncultured Cocleimonas sp.
CACTTTCAATGGCAATCGCCCCAGCCGCGTATGCGACCAATGGAATGGCGCCAACTGGTGTTGGGCAAATACATAAGGCGATGGGTGGTGCGGCTGTTGCTAACCCACAAAATACCATGACGATGGGAACAAACCCTGCGGCAGGTTCTTTTATTGCTGATGGGTATGATGTTGGTTTGGAGATTTTTGTTCCTGATAGAAGGATTGAAGCGGGACCTAATAATGCAGGAGATCCTCTAGCTGGTACATTTGTACAGGCAGGAGAACATAGTGGCAATGAAACCTCTGCTTTTTTAGTTCCTGAAGGGGGGTATAAAAGAACATTAGCTAATGGTCTTTCACTTGGCGTGGTAGTTTATGGTAATGGTGGCATGAATACTGACTATAAGCCGGGTTTCAATGGAGCACCAAGATCAGGAATAGATTTCAAACAAGTTTTTATATCGCCTACTATCTCTAAGAAAATTGCTAAAAATCACAGTGTTGGATTATCAGTAAATCTTGTAGCGCAGGCATTTAAGTCTACAGGATTACTTCCCCCGGGGAGTCCTACGGGTACTGATACTGCTACAGGCATCGGTGCAACAGTAGGTTATCTTGGGAAAATATCACCAACAGCGATGGTTGGTGTATCACATCGTTTTCAAACTAAGATGGGTGGTTTTAAGAACAATACACCATTATTTATTGGTGCAACTTCTGATCGCGACGCTATGGGACAAGTAATACCAGGAACTGCAACAGTTACCAACGGTCAAATGGATGTTCCTGGTGCAACTACTATAGGATTATCATTTGCAGTAACGCCTAAAACGCAAGTAGCTTTAGATATTCAAAGAATACACTACAGTAAAGTAAAGGCTATACATGATGGCTTTAAGTGGGATGATCAGGATGTAATTAAGCTTGGTGTAAAACATCAGTTAAATGATAATCTTGCATTATTAGGTGGTTTTAATTATGGCGAGTCAGTTGTCCCTCCGTTAGCCGTGGGCGGTAATATAATTGCACCCGCCGTAACTGAAAGTCATCTATCACTGGGTTTTGAAAAAAAGTTGACTAAAAATTCTAAACTATCAGTAGTTTATATGCATGCTTTTGATAATACGGTTAAAGGTCCAACAGATGCATTAGGTAATTCCGTTGCATTAAAAATGAAGCAAGATTCAATAGGTATTGGTTACAACAGAACATTTTAAAGGTGTTCTCAAAAAGCGAGCTTAGGCTCGCTCTTTTTGGTTAGATTTTTATAAAATCATGGAGATAAATAAAATGTTTAAAAAGACAGGAATCGTTTTAGCATTAAGCCTATTGTCAACATCGTTGATGGCAGGTGAATACATGGATGCAGCATGGGCGAAACAGGCTTGTGATGGCTGGAATAAAAATGCGGTATTAACGTCACAGCTAAGTAAAAATGAAGATGGTTATTCGTGGGTAAAGAATGATGCAGGTCGTGGCTATAAAATAATACAGATGTACCGCAGTAGCTGTGGTGTAAAGACCAAAGTTCAACTGACCATTGCCGATAAAGGTGGAAAAGCCATGTGTATCTATGGTGGTAAGCCTGATGGCAAAAAAATGAATTTAGCGGTTGATTACCTAATGCATGCGACAGACAAAAACTGGAACTGTATGGGCAGAGGCTCATGGGGTTGTGGTGCAATGGGAGCGATGATGTCGGGTAAGTTAAAGTTTAGCGGACCAAAAATGGAAGCGATGAAAGTAATGGAACCGTTTGAAGGCTTCTTGAAGTTAGCGGGTAAAGTACCTGGTAATCAAGGTGCTTGTCCTAAGTAGCTAGTTTATTTTGAGTTATTTAAAAAGCCTAGCTTTGTGCTGGGCTTTTTTGTGCCTAGTTTTATATAAAATGTTTTTGCCACGGAAATATACGAAAAAATAGCCTCGTCATTGTGGCGAATGCCGCAATCCATGGTTGATATAGAGCCAATGCATAAATGGATACCAGCCTTCGCTGGTATGACAGCGTGTTTTATTTTTTGATTTGGTACAAAGGTATCCAATACTGTTAATTGGGAAGAGCACTGCTCCATGCTCCATGCTCAGTAAACGTGCAATGGTTAAGGCGTTCACTGGGCTTGTAGAAGGGTTCCAAGCGCTTAACTATGATGGAAGTGTTGTAAAAAACTCTAAAACTGGTGCTTCTCACAAGCTGTAAGCGTATTTTTCATCAACATCGCAACCGTCATTGGCCCAACACCACCGGGCACGGGCGTTATCCAGTCAGCACGTTCAGCCGCTTTATCAAATTCAACATCTCCGGTTAATTTTCCATTGTCTAATCGGTTTACACCAACATCTATGACTGTAGCGCCTGACTTAATCCAGTCACCTTTTACAAAACCTGTTTTGCCAACGGCAACGATGACAATATCGGCTTGCGCCACAAGTTCAGGGGTATTTTCTGTAAAGCGATGGCAGATTGTTACGGTTGAACCAGCGAGTAGTAATTCAAGCATCATGGGGCGACCAACAATATTGGATGCGCCTACAATAACGGCATGACTGCCGTAGAATTTTTCACCAATAGATTCGAGTAAACGAATAATGCCAAAAGGTGTGCAAGGGCGTAAACCAGGAATACGCAACGCTAGTCGCCCAACGTTAACAGGGTGAAATCCATCCACATCTTTATCAGGATGAATCTGCTCGATGACTAAAGAAGTATCTAGGTGCTCTGGTAGCGGGAGTTGGACAAGAATACCATCTATCTGAGAGTCACTGTTTAGCTCATTAATTAACGAAATCAATTCATGCTGTGTTGTTTCTATTGGTAGATCATAAGAGCGCGAGAGTATGCCAATTTCTTTACAGGCTTTGCGTTTGTGCCCAACGTATACTTGTGAGGCTGGGTCACCACCAATGAGTATGACGGCTAATCCTGGAGGACGTTTACCATCGGCGACTCTTTTATCGACGGTAATTTTGATTTCTTCTCGCACCTCAGCTGAAACTCTTTTTCCGTCGATAATTTTTGCGGGCATATTAGTATCCAAGTTTTTGTATAACGTTGTATAACGTTGTATGAGTTGTAAATAATACGGTGGATAGTATGGACTACTAGCGTAGAGGTTTAAATAAGTATTCTAATCCGTTCACTTTGATGGTGTGAACGATGCCTAGTAATTTTCCTAGCTCGCCTTCAGGGAAACCTTCACCAGCAAACCAAACAATATAAGGCTCTGGAAGATCAATCAGTAATGAGCCTTTAAATTTTCCAAAGGGCATTTTATAACGTGATAATTTTAGCAAAACTTCTGGGTCAGAAACTAAGTTTGATGCAATGTTTTCGCTCATCTAAACACGCTAAAGCTGTGATAAAAAACTATCGGCTTGTTTTTGTAATTTTCCACGTTCGAGTAAAAGCTTCCAACGGCTTCCGCCTGCTTGTCGCCATAGTAATGCAGCGCGAATACCCGCTAATAATAAAGCACGAATTTTAGAGGCATTGTTAGGGTTGGCAAGGTGAGCCTGATCACCTTTCACCATGATTTTGGGACCAATATTGCTAATGGTATTAGCATAAATATTCGCAAGCGAAGCAGTGATGTTTTCGTGATCTTTATCAAAAAATTCTAACTTCTTTTGAGTGTCTTGAATGCCTTTTATGACATCTTCAAATACAGCAGGGTTATTATGGAGCTTTTTTTCTAAATGCAATAAACCCAAGGCATAGCGTGTAGCTTCCAAATCTTTTGGTTTTCCATTTGGAGTAAGTTGTCCTGCACCTAATTGATACAGCATGGAAGTGAAACCCACTTTGAGATTATCTAATGAATCGTATAGATCAACCGCGTCATCAGCACTTTCGTTTAATACACTATTGATGCAAGTGCTATAGAGTGCTTCGTCAATCTGTCCTGTGTTGGCAATTTGATTTACACCGTCGATACATTGAAATAGGGCGGCGAGTGCAATGGTACGATTTTGGGTATTAGATTCCACGGTTTAACCTATCTCTAAAAAGTTACTTGATGCGAGGAGGCTGATCAAGAATAGGGAGCCGACCGCAAACCCCATAAGTATCATAAGGTGGGCTGATTGAATTCGTTAAATAGCTGTGCTATTCGCCTCTTTCAATCAGCCCACCTTATAATCTTTCTGTGATTTTCGTTACGACTCCTATTCTAGGTAAGCTTCCTAGATATTTGGTGAGGATACATTAATCACAGGATGATTGCATTTCATCAATAATCCCACCACCAAGGCAAATATTGTCATCATAAAAAACGATGGACTGCCCAGGTGTAATAGCGCGTTGTGGCTTATCAAAACACACAACACAGTTGTCAATGTTATCGCCATCAATTAAAACATGGCAGGTTTGCTCCGTTTGTCGATAGCGTATTTTTGCTTTACAAGTAAAGTTATCAGAAGGGGTCTTGCCAGAGACCCAATGCAATTGTGATGCTTTGAGTTGTTGTTTTAATAAGAGTGGGTGGTTATGCCCTTGGGCAGCAATGAGTTGATTCGTGTCTAAGTTCTTATCTACCACGAACCATGGCTCTTCGTTGGCAGTTTTTAACCCACCAATGCCTAAACCCTGGCGTTGCCCATAGGTGTAATACATCAAGCCTTGATGTTGTCCAATTACATCGCCGTCTGGTGTTATAATTTCCCCCGGTTGGGCGGGTAAAAAGCGTTGTAAGAATTCGGTAAATTTTCGCTCACCAATAAAACAAATCCCCGTGCTGTCTTTTTTATTGGCAGTATCAAAACCTGCTTTTTGTGCAAGTTCACGCACTGTTGATTTTTTTAATTCACCGATTGGAAACAAACTTTTGATAAGTTGGTTTTGTTGTAGAGTGTATAAAAAGTAGGTTTGATCCTTATTATTATCAATACCTTTTAACATCTTTAATTTTGAGTCTTTTGATTGCGACATAGTACGATCAATACGGGCGTAGTGACCAGTGGCAATATAATCAGCACCTAGCTCAAGTGCATATTCTAAAAAGGCTTTAAACTTGATTTCTTTATTGCACATAATATCGGGGTTGGGTGTGCGACCGACACGATATTCATCTAAGAAGTATTCAAACACCCTGTCCCAGTATTCGCCTGAGAAATTTACCGTGTGTAGTTTGATGCCAAGCGTATCACTCACCGATTGAGCGTCGGCTAAGTCTTCGGTTGCTGTGCAATATTCTTCGGTGTCGTCTTCTTCCCAATTTTTCATAAACAGGCCTTCAACTTGATAGCCTTGCTCGAGTAGGAGTAGTGCCGCGACGGATGAATCAACTCCACCTGACATACCGATGATGACTTTTTCTGTTTTCATGACATTATAATAACTATTTTTATAACAAAGCTCTTGAAAATAAAATACAAATCGACAAAAAAGAAGGGGGGTGGACTAATATTTGATAACTAAAAGAGTGTTTTTAATACGTCATACCTCTCGTGCAAAGGTCTCTGTTAGCTAGAAGCTTATTTAAGACGTAAAAAAGCTCAGTCACAATAACTGAGCTATTATAAAGTTCTTTTTAGGTAAGCTACAATCCAAGTTATGTTGGATTGGTTATAAAACTACTTATACAAGCGTGTCACCATTCTGTTAAGTGACAATTTTCTGTATAGCATCTGCAGCGCGTTTAACATCAAGGAAGATTAATCCAAGGCGCGCTTCTGGCTTTGTTAAAACAGTAACAACGGCCTCAGAACCTGCATATGTCATTAAAATATAACCGTGATCACCTTTGATAAGCACCTGCTCTAGTGTGCCTCGTGCCAATTCCTCAGCAGTACGGTCGCCGAGTGATAACATGGCAGCACTCATCGCGCCTACTCGGTCTTCATCCATGCCCGCTGGTAATAATGAATCCATCATTAAGCCATCGGTTGAGAGAACAGCTGATGCTTCAATATCAGCACTTGACCCATTTAAGTCGCTTAAGATTGAGCTAAGCATTTCAGAACGCATTGTAATTACCCTTATTTATTGTTGTTCTTGTTATATAGTATGTGATCAATTTTATTCACATTAATAGTCAAGAAATTATAGTTTATTTAAATTTTAAAGTCAGTATAAGCCGAGCCGATAAGGTGGCTATTTACTTTCCGTACCTTTTCATCAGTGACCAAATCAAGTGTTTAAAACCCGGTCTATTGAGTTGTGGCATGCCGTGTATAACCAATGTGAATTGGTTATACCCCACATAAAGTGGCCAAAATCCAACCTCACTATTACCTGCTGCATCAATTAATCCCCAAGCATGTTGGTTGAATCGCAAATTGCCTTGTAGCAGTCTTTTGTGACGCTGATAAACCTCTGAGAGATTTGCACTGATTGCTGCAAGTTCTTCTGCTGCTTCGTGTGGAAAACCAGAAGCACCAAGATAGAGCCCGCTGTGTTCAGCAAGCAATACTTTTTCAGAATCAGATAGCGAGCCTAATAACTCAGGCAAAATATCTTCCATATTGTCTTCAGGTGCACTTTCAAGTTCTTTTTGACCTGAAATAAGGCCTAAAGACTGAATTCTATCGATAAAGCTAAACGCATCTTCACCCGTTAATCCTGTTAAACCTTCTGTAACTTCAGCGGTTAATGGTGGTGTTTCATCTTCTCGTAATAACTTGGTAAGTACGTTTCGCGTAGCATCGCTTTCACTGTCTTGAATAGCATAATAAGCACCGCGCGGCGTAACATTTATATATAAATTTTTGTTTAGTTCAAACGTATTCATTATGCTGCTACTCCAGGGTCCATGGTGTAAAGTAAAGCTTGAATCAGTGATGATACATCTACTTTTTCTCTCGCGTCAACGCTAAAAATTGGTGCAGAAATATTGAGTTCTTTCAACCAACCTCGATAATCATTAATGGTTGGATTTGTGTGTTTGTCCATTCTCGTAATACCGATAACGAGTTCGCCTTTATCAATAAACTCTTTAAATGCTTTTGTATAAAATTTTAGGTCTTGTTGTGGGTTTTTACGTGAGTTATCAATTAACAGAATAAGACCAAGCGCCCCATTTTTTAATATATCCCACATAAAATCAAATCTTTCTTGCCCAGGAGTTCCGTAGAGATGGATTCTCTCTTTTTTACCAATATTGATATAGCCATAATCCATAGAAACGGTAGTATGCCCTTTACGATCTTTGGTCATATCAGTCGCTTGTTCATCGGTTGTAATGATAGGGACGTCACTCATAGACTGTATAGCGGTTGTTTTACCAGCGCCAACAGGTCCAGTAAATAATATTTTTTTGTGTTGAGTATTCGACATAATTTATGCAGTTAGTTTTTTAAGGAGTCGTGAGAGAAAGTTTCTATTTTTATTGCCACCTGTTTTTAAATCAAGTGGTGCAGAGTTTGTTGCTTCTCCACTTGATTGAATCATATCTAAAGCAAGTGCCGCATTATAAAATGCAACCACGTAATTATTTTGGATGTCGGATTTGTTTGTAATCTCCAATAAACTCCAAGAATTCTTATGGAGTAGCGCTGCAATTTGCATCATGTGAGGAATGCTTTCTACGCGCGTTAAATTTGGCCATGACGTTAAGCCAATCTTTGTTTTGATGTTTGTATCCTTTGGTAGCCGTCCTTTTGATGTTAATAGGCTTGACGTCCAAATAAAGGCTTCGATGTAATGAGTAAGATCATCATTCTCTTTCATTTTCTTGCGGTAGAGTCTAATTTCACTTTTATCAAGTTGGTGTACCTTGATTTTTTCTTGTGGCATCGGCTCATAACAAATATTGGCATAAAATCCGGTAAAAATTGATTGATCACAATAAATACGGTCTGTTTCAGGATCAATCACAACAATGATGCCGCTAAATTTCATGCGTGATACTTTTTTATTCTGCATTGCAGTTTGTACATTCTGAATCAATGATGCTAATAAATGATTGTCAGGGGAAAACAAGGGAACTTTTTGTAGGTCAATAGCGTTGTCGTCGCCACAAGTTAATTTCCAGCGTTCTTCAGCATTTGTTGGAGCGTATTTTTTATTGCCTTCACTTGAGGTGGTTGTCCCTTCAGCCTCTTGTCTTATTTCATTTAAGAGAGACTGTAATTCTTCTTCGGCCGTCTTTTTTGGTTCTTCAGCCTTACTTTCCTCATGTAATACTTTGTTGATTTCTTCATCATCGATAGTTGCTGTGGTTTCTAACGAGTCAAGTGTTGTGATTAATTCGTCAGAAAATCCAACTTCTGGGTCTTCTAAATCATTGTCTTCAAGCCCAAGAGATGATCCATCTTCTTCAATGATTTTCGTAGCTGTTATGGTTTTCTCAAGTAAACCACTTGCTTCTTTTTTGGGTTTTATCGTTTCTACTTCTACCGTTTCAAGGTCAAGCAAACCTGCATTATTATCAGTAATGTCGTCTACGAGATTAACAACCTTCTCGTTATCTTTTTCCCCAGAAGTTAAGGATTCTAATAAAGAGTCCATTTCACTTTCTTCATTTAACGTTGTAATTTTAGGCTTGTCAACGGGTGTTGTAGATGATTTTTGAGTAGTGTCTTCATCAAAATCATTTAAACTAAGGTCAATATCGATAAAATTAGAAGAGGTGGCAAAGTTTGATGAAGACGCAGAATCTTTAGTATCAGCCATGGCTAATTCTGGCTCTTCTTTTGCTGAAATTAAAGAATCAGCTTTGACTGTCTGTTCTTCTGTTATTTCTATTACGGGCAAACTTTCTTCAGATGTTTCTGCTTTTTCTTCGATAAGAGAGATAAGATCATCATCATATTCTAGAGTTTCTTCTTGAGGCACATCCTCTTTTTTGTCTTCTTGTAGTTCGATTATATTGTCTAATTCATCCAAAGATTCTTCTTTAGATGCTATCTGGCTTATAGGTTCACTAGGAATATCGATAACTTCTTCGGTATGTCGTTCGTCAACCAGAGGCACTTCTTTTTGAATTATCTCTTGAACTACAGCCTCTTCTTGTGGCTCATTGATCTCTACTACAATCTTTTCTATCACTTCTTCCATTTTTTCTTCAATAGTAGCAACTGGTTCAGGTAAAGATGTATTAAGCATCATTTCTTTAATAGATTCGCCAGCTTCTTTGAGTGCTTTAACAGTTAAAGGTTTTTGAAGCCAAATAGTTGATGGTAAATCAACTTCTTTGATTGAAATGATTATTCCAGGCTTTTTTGTCTCTTTAAAAGTAGATTCCCAGCTCTCTTTTGCACCGAGTGAGTCATAATCAATGATATAGGCAGAAGCTTTCTCTAAACTGACTTCTTTAAAGTATGATTTACCTGCATCACTAAAGAAAAACTCTAAAATAGCTCTATTCTGAGAACTAATCTCTAGTATTCCAACCTCTATGGGCTGTTTATTTGTTGTATTTGACATAAATGACATTGTCTGACTTCTTATTATTGTTACGACATTTCTATGCTAGGTTGAATTTCTCTACTTTTTGTATATTGATTCAAATAGGCTAACTCTTCTTTTAAGGCTGTATTGCTACTGTCTTCCTTCAATGCTTTTTCCAGAATGTCTTTTGCAACATCCAGCTGTCCGTATTCCATGCATGATCTAGCCTCTTCTAATGGAGACAATTTAGGATGAGTGAATTCTGCAGAGTTTTTAGTGAAAAGTGCTTGATCAGGACCAATAAGACCATCGGCAAGTACAGAGCCAGAAACCCATTTGTAACCCATACCTTTTTTGATACCCACTTTTATCCACATGGCAAAATATAGTGTTTCTTTTTTACTAAGATAAGGAATTGCTGCTTTGAGCAATCGAATACGTAGGCTTTGACCCGCATCTTTTAATACATAAAATAAATCGTGAAGTGATCCTGATAAAAATGAAGCATCATTATGCTGCATTGCAAAAAAAATTCGATGCGTGTGTAATTTCAAATTAGCAGGGTTTCTTCGAATTGAATGTGAGTAGAAATGCCAAGCAGCATTAGGATTAAGTTGTTCTTTACAATCCCCAGATGTTGGAAATATCAGTGGTAATGAAGGATTTATTGTTATTGTATTTTCTGAAGACATTTTTATTGTTATCCATTTTTATTCTTCTACCGTTCGAGCTTCAATGCCGAACCTCCCTAAGATCGCTGGACTATATGCGAATGCTGCTTAATCCAAGCTGAACCTTGCTAAAGGGCTCTTTGATCAAGTCCAATTACTTTTAGCTTGCTAAATTCTAACCGACTTGATCAGACTCTCCTAAAGGCACCTCAATTAATTAGGCACTTAAATTTTTTAAACTTTCTCCTAGTATTTTAAATTCAGCTTCCCTTGCGCTGCCTTTTCTCCATGCTAATCCTATTTCGCGATAACTTTTTTCATCCAGTGGGTAGGTTTTTATATCAGTATTTTGTAGTAGAGAAGAATTGTTTGCCATTTCAGTTAGGTAAGTGATACCAATGTCAGAATCCACCATGCTAACGAGCGTAAGCAGGCTACTTGCAGCAAAGCGGCTCACCGTATCTTGGTTGCGAATTTTACAGGCAGATAAAGCATGGTCGCGTAAGCAGTGACCATCCTCTAGTAGCAGTACACTTTCTTTAGGTAGATTGGTGAGTGAATAGTTTTTAGGATCAAATATCTGCGTGTCTTTATGGCAGGCAAGCAAAAACCGATCTTTAAACAATGTCATCACCTCAACATTGCTTAATTTGTAGGGTAGGGCAATCAAGATTAAATCCAATTCGCCTTCTAGCAGAA
>CAZSXI010000045.1:0-10675 GCA_964611045.1 uncultured Cocleimonas sp.
GCAGAAACCTTGCAACATCAATTTATGCTTGGCGGAAGTATTGTTGCTGTGGCATTAGTAGCGTTAATTTCTTTGAGTTTAGCCAAGCCCATTGGTAAGGCTCTCGGGGTGACAGGCTTAAATATTGCCACGCGTATTATGGGACTGATTTTGGCATCTATTGGTGTACAAATGATTGCACAAGGGTTGTTGGTATTATTACCAGGTTTGGCTTAATAACTAATTCAAGTTATTTTAATTCGGTCTGAAAATCACCAAGCTAGATTTCACATACGGATTACTCGGATAACGGCGTATCACTTTATCCTGCACGGCAACTGCTTCTGGCTTGTATGAATATGGACCAAGGCGTACTTTATAAATTGAACGACCTTTTACATTGCTTTCTAAAACAAAGGCTGAATAACCATCACGTGCAAAATCATTCATCACTATTTTTGCCTGATCTAATTCATTGGTAGCCATTAACTGAATACCGTAACCTGTAAAGTCACCTGAAAATGTATTGCTAATACTGCTTGTCATTGACGAGATAGAGTCCGCGGTAATTAAACCTTTTTTATTCGCAAAATAAGCACCAAAACCTATTCCACCGATAAGAAGCATTAACATGAACGTGCTACTACCACCTGCTTGTTTACTTAAGAGCTTGTTATTTTTCATTATTATTCCCCTTCATGGCTAGAGCCATTGAGGAACAAGCATAAACGATAGTGACTTTATGCAGGATGAATGGTTTTAGTACGTCTTAATCGTCATCTTCTTCCGTAGTCGATAAATCTTCTTTCTTTCGTGTTAATAACCAAGCAAATAACAAAGAAAGCAGCGTTAAACCTGCCATTAATGACAGCCATTTTTTCGTTTCTTTCAGGGCAGGGGCAAGCACTTCATCTACATCTTGTTTTACAATGATTGCCCATCTGTTTTTTGCTGTTTTACCCAATATATTATGCGAAAAATCAAAAGGGGCATACGCGGTAATCGTCTGGTTTCCTTTGTAATCTTCAGTCTGTTCAACGCCACTTTCGCCATTGAGTGCCTTGTCGATTGCTTTGCTACGCAACGGGTCTTTGAGGACAATTTTATCAACCCGATTACGCAATAAATAATCTGCACCAACGGCTAATATTTCTATTTTGCCACTGACCCCCGACATGTTGGCAATTATCGCATCGATGGGTTCTGAAGGTAATTGGAATGCCAGCACACCCTGTGTTTTATTATTAGCATCTACAATGCTCGTTTGAATAAAACTAGAGGCTGCACCATTGCTCGGTGCATAGGCAATAAAATCAAATAATGAAACATGGTTTAGGTTTGTGCTGTCCTGAACTTCGCGAAAGCCTTGCCCCAAGGTGGTATCCTTATACTTCCCATTTAGTAAGTTTGTTGCATAATCATCTTCTTTAAAAACGCTGTAAACCACATCACCATTATTGGCAATTAAAAACACATCATAGTAGCCACGTCGTAGCGTTAAACCTTTTAATAACCTGTGCAGGCTTTCATGATGCTCACTGTAACTTGAACCATCGTCTGCTTTATAAAAGTCTGCGCTGTAATTAGGATAGAGTGGGTTTTCTGTAATATAAAGCTGCCTTGCTCTGGCTTTTGGATCGCTGCCTAGCTCATTCCACGCTATCAGTATTTTTTCCATACCTTCTTGTACCGGTTTACTATCAGCCCAAAAACGTATTTCAGAATAGATTGTTTTCACTTCACTGCTTAACTGCGCAATTCGAATATCGCGGGTCAACACCAAACGTGCTGAGGCTTGTGTTATGGCTTCTTGCTGAGCATTTTTCCTATATTGCTGTGCGCCAAAAAACGCACTCATTAATAACACGGCAACCAATAAAGCATGAAATATTTTCATTTAAGATTCACCTTCAGTCGTTGCCGAAAGTGTCTCTAGCGGTAGCAATCTTTCATTGACCTCATCACGAGCCATTTGCCACGTGAAAGCGATGAAATCAAAATCCTCAGCCGTGAGCTTACCTTTGGTTCGATCTTTTGCTATTTTTTTGAAAACATCGTTCAAGTGATCTGCCATGGTTTGTAATTGAAGCCGATCCGTTAAATGCTCTGCTTGCTTTAAAATATCACCTAATTCTGTATTGTAAACTTGCAGTAATGACTTTTGGCGACGCCGCGCTAACTGCATTATCCCTGAAAATAACACCGCAAAAATAGTAATCACAAAAGCCATTGGCTCCGCTTGCTCTTGTAAAAAATTAGGCTCATCTCTATCGTAATATTGTGCGGCACCGTCATGCACCGGTATTTCTGTCCCCTTCTCTCTGTCAGGCGCTTGCACAAAACTACTCAATGTGGATTTTTCTAACAGCTCTTTGCGTTGTTCAAACAGCACACGGGTAAATATCTTCACCACCTCTGGGTCTAAATCATCACGCGCAATCAATAAACGCTGAACCGAAGCAGATTTTATATCCCGCTCTGGCAAGGCAGGCTTACCTTGATAGGAGCCTTTAGGAATCACCCCAGAATCGATTGATGGCAGTTTTAGGCTCATAGCATCTGCTTGATCAATCTCTAAAATGCGCACATCGACCTTATCAACAATGGATTGAATATTTTTACTGCCCGGCGGGCGTACTCTAAATACCGCATCGACCGTACCCTGCTCTAAAGCAAATGCAGCTGCTGAAGATGACATGGATTTAAATTCAAAATCACCTTCGCTGTATTGGTAATGATCCATTAAAAACCAAAAGGATTTATATTGCCCACTAGATGTGGATGGCAGAGCAAGGCTTTTACCTCGCAAATCGGATAATTGATAAATACCAGAATCTTTGCGAACCACCAACTGAAAAATATCAGGGAATAGTTTTGCAACGAGGCGCGCTTCAGGAATTAAGGCGCTGTCTGCCTGCACTGCAGCCATTTGCACTTGATTTGCTTTTAATAACTTTAAATTTTGTGAAGAACCAAGGCTAGGTACAAACTCAAGGGTTATATTGTCGTGCTGTTTCATCACCACATTTGCGGCAGCGTCTATGAGTTGATAAGTTTCACTACCTGGCTTACTCGCCGCGATACGCACGTGATAGGTTTTATTAAGGTTTTGATAAAACCACAGAACACCAAGTCCTATGGAAAATATTAATGCGAACGCAATATAAAATTTAAAGGTTTCAAAAAATGACTTCATTTATTTCCCATGGTTTTATTATTAGCTTTAAATTCGTCGCTTTATAAAAGCAGAAGCCTAAGCCCTTTGCGATCATTAATAATACGTAACATTCCTGCAAATGGCATATCAATCAATTGCTGACTTGCCAGTGGCATCCCCAAAACGATACCGATAATAGCACGGGTTACGGCTAGGTGAGAAACCAGTAAAACGCGCTGTCCTTGATACTCAGTTAACACCTTTCCAAATACTTCGTTAATTCGTGGCGTGAAGAACTCTAGTGGTTCAGCGTTGGCAGGGCGACTGTTAACAGGATCGGCAAAAAACTCCCAATATTCATCTTCAGATTCTTCTCTTATATTTGCTGGCGTGCGCCCTTCCCAATTTCCATAGCCTGCTTCACGCAAATTTTCTATGATTTGAATGGGGATGTTTTTTTCTTCTGCTAAGTGTGTTGAAAATTCTTTGCAGCGCAGCATCGGCGATGAAATGATGGCTTGCCAATCGGCTTCACCTTTCTCAACTCGCTTTTCAATGCTGATATTCATGTGATCCCAACCTGCTTCGCTAAGCGCGTGATCTGTTCCTCCTCCGCGGTACATACGACCACCTTCTGGCTCGCCGTGCCTTAATAAGTCGATTACTGTTTTATTCATTTCATTCTCCTTATTTATTTGCTCCCTCTCCCTAGCAGGGGACTCTTTTATTCACAGCTCGCAGGTAATTCAACATCCAATGATACGTTTAGTTTATCCCATTCAAAATACGGCCCAGGGTCTGTTTTCCTACCAACCGCTATATGCTCATGCCCCGTTATTGCATCAGGCTTTAAACTTGGGTATGCGTTTAATAATGCTTTAATCGTCTCTTCAAGCACTTCATATTGAATCTCTTCAAAAGGCTCAAAATCTGTCCCTTCCATTTCAATGCCAATGGAAAAATCATTACACACATCACGCCCTAAATATTGTGAAACACCCGCATGCCACGCACGTTTATGAAAGGGCACAAACTGTACTATTTCACCATCCCGACGAATTAATAAGTGACTAGAGACACGTAGTTCGTGGATTTCTTCATAAAAAGGGTGTTCATTCTTATCCAATGAATTAGTGAATAGTTGTTCAATGCCTTTACCACCAAATTCATTGGGGGGCAGGCTAATATTGTGAATAACAATCAAAGAAATATCATTCTCGTCTCCACTATCATCATGATTAGGAGAATTTAGAATACGAGCAGAGTCTAGTAAGCCATTTTTAATGTTCAACATAGCTTAATTAAAGCCCACCCCCCCCTTTTTTGCCACTTTTGTATGAATAATTCTGTAAGATAGCCGACCAATCACACCAAATAATACACTCAAGAATGTCCAATCAACTAAATCCACAACAACAAACTGCCGTCGAGCATACTGGTTCACCTTTGCTGGTTTTAGCAGGTGCGGGCAGTGGAAAAACTCGCGTGATCACCCAAAAAGTGGCTTGGCTGATTCGCAATGCAGGCGTTGATGCAAAGAATATCGCAGCCATCACCTTTACCAATAAAGCATCGCGTGAAATGAAGGCGCGTGTGAGCGAGCTATTAAGCTCGGATGAATCGCGTGGTTTAACTGTCTCTACCTTTCATACATTGGGTTTAAATATTCTTCGTCAAGAGTATAAATCGCTCGGCTATAAAGCTGGCTTTACGATTTTTGATTCGCAAGACAGCAGTACCATTCTTAAAGAAATCACCTTCACAGAAGCTAACGAAGAAGAGGATGATAAAAATGATGATGCTCGTTGGATAATTTCTCGCTGGAAGAATGATTTCATCTCACCTGAAAAAGCCTTTGAGGTCGCAACTAATGCGCACGAAGTTAAAGCGGCAAAAATGTACCGCATTTATCAGCGCCAGCTAAAAGCCTATAACGCGATTGATTTTGATGACTTAATAGTTTTGCCACTTAAAATTCTCAAAGAACAGCCTGAGATTTTAAAAAAATGGCAAAACAAATTACGTTATTTATTGGTGGATGAATATCAAGATACCAATACCTGCCAATATGAAATGGTTAAGCTTTTAGCAGGCGCACGTAAACAACTTACCGTTGTAGGCGATGACGACCAATCTATTTACGCATGGCGTGGCGCAAAACCAGAAAATATTGCTCAACTTCAAGAAGATTACCCCAACTTAAAAATCGTAAAGTTAGAGCAAAACTATCGCTCGACCTCACGCATTTTAGAGAGTGCTAACCAACTCATTTCTAATAATCCTCACCTTTTTGAAAAAAAGTTGTGGAGTGCATTGGGTGAAGGCGAAAAAATAAGAATCGTACCTTGTCGAACGGCTGAACACGAAATTGAAACGGTGATTGGTGAGATCATGAAATTCAGTTTTCGTGATAAAGCTAAATATCAAGACATGGCTATACTTTACCGCAGCAATCATCAAAGTCGCTTATTTGAGCGCTACTTACGCAGTAATAATATTGCTTATAAAATCAGCGGTGGCACTTCATTCTTTGAGCGTGCTGAGGTTAAAGATATTCTTTCTTACTTACGTTTGATTTGTAACACAGCTGACGATGCTGCCTTCTTACGCGTCATCAATACACCCAAGCGCTCGATTGGTGCCAGCACACTTGAAAAACTTGGCAACTACGCCAACGAGCGCCATATCAGTATGTTTGCTGCCAGCCAAGAAATGGGATTTGCCCAACGTGTGTCACAAAAAGCGGTGGCACGTGTTGAGAACTTTATCCATTGGATAAAAGACTTAATGCAAGCCAGTAATGATGTTGCTCCTCATGTATTGGTCGAGCGCATCGTAACCGAGCTTGCCTATGAAGATTGGTTATTAAATACCAGTGGATCACCCAA
Organism: uncultured Cocleimonas sp.; assembly: GCA_964611045.1. Lineage (GTDB taxonomy): Bacteria > Pseudomonadota > Gammaproteobacteria > Thiotrichales > Thiotrichaceae > Cocleimonas. The sequence goes on from CAZSXI010000045.1 coordinate 6,025, forward strand.
ACAAGCTGAAATACGCATGGGCAATGTGAATGAAATCATCGATTGGGTTCGCCGTATTTATGATGACGGTGATGGCAAAGAAACACTGGCAGAAATTATCGCACATATGTGCCTCATGGATTTATTAGAGCGCAATAAAGAAGAGGAAGAAGACAACGCCATTAGCCTAATGACTATGCACACGGCTAAAGGATTGGAGTTTCCCTATGTGTTTATTATCGGCGCAGAAGAAGGTGTTTTGCCCCACGCAAATTCGGTAGAAGAAGATGGCATCGAAGAAGAGCGCCGACTCGCTTACGTAGGTATCACGCGTGCGCAACGCCACCTTTGCATCACTTTTGCTAAATCACGAATGCAATACGGTGAAAAAACCAGCTGTGAACCGAGTCGCTTCTTAGAGGAATTGCCCGAAGAGCACGTAGAATGGGCAGATAGACAAGTAACCACGCCAGAACAGATGCAAGAAACAGCAGAATCGTATATTACTAACTTGCAGGCGATGTTAGAGGATTAAAATAGGTACTTCTATAGTCCACCCCCCCTCTTTTTTGCCGATTTGTATTGTAAATAACGTACAAATCGGCAAAAAAAAGGGGGGGTGGACTTAAATTTAGGGCCTTATTAGTCTCTAAACGTGTTTCCACAAAAGCGACAACGCGAAAAATGGATGCTGGGCAATGTAGAAGCCTCTTGTGATGGCGTTAATCGCACTACGTTATGACTGCCACAACTTGGGCATTCAGTATCTGAGCTATTCTCAATGTTTGGGAGGTCAATCTTAGTATCACTCGCCTCACGATGCTTGATTTTAGCTAATATTGGCGGGAAGCGACTTTCGTGTTCTTGTATTATTTTTTGGCATTGTTTTCTAAACGGTTTTAACAAACCAATTTCATCAAACTTTTTTCTAAATTCAACAAGCAACGCTTTGGTTGGCATACGCGGTGTGTAGTTTGGTTGCATAAAACTAAATAAATGAAGCTGATGCTTTGTCCATTTCAATAAGGCATCATCATTTAGGCAAAGTAATTCTTGCAGTGCGATTAAACGTAAAAGTATCAATTGCTCGCTACCACTTAAATTCACTAGCTTTCTTTTCTCGAAAAAACGTTCAAACTTTTCCCAAGGCAAGCTATTAGAAAATAATGCTACCGAACTAATGAAATGAGAATCAGGTGCTACATACGAATCACCATGTCCCATTTTACTTACAACGTTTAAATCCACTTAACACTCCTTGTCAATTATAAGAGAGCTACAAAACCCTCTAGTCATTCATCTATGAAAAATAGAATAGTGGAAAGACATTAATAATAGAAAGGTGGCTATGTGTCTTGGTGGCTTTTAGCAGATAAGCGGTAGTATAATATTTGTCACTCAAAATTCACTGCCCAAGCTTTAAGCAAGCTAATAAACAAGGCATTGGTGGGCTATAAATTTTAGTTTTGAGCTTATCCCTACGCCTTAGTATCCAAAATAATCATACTAATCTAGATTAGGTTTGTTTTCGTATTCATGGGATAGTCTCCTTTTGATCAAATATTCCAAGGTTCTCATAATGAAAAACATCATTGCCAGTATTTTCTTAATCACCCTTAGTTTTCAAGCTATAGCCTATGATAAATCACTGCTTACAAAGAAATGGCAACACACGCCTTTTGAGTTGTATTTAACAGCACAAGGAGCGTATGACATGAAAACTGCAAATCCCGATAAAGTCTTGCTACTCGATGTACGCAATCAGGCTGAGCTACATTACACAGGAATTCCAGACACAGTTGATGCAAATGTGCCTTACCGTTTTGACTCATCTGATTGGAGATTGAAAAAGAAGAATAAGGAGCTTATCTCCTTCAAAATGCATAAAAACCCAGACTTTGTTACTGCCGTTGAAAACGTATTAAAAGCAAAAGGTTTAAACAAAGAAAGCCCTATCATCATAATGTGCGCGACAGGAAGTCGAGCGCCGTTTGCAACCAGGTTATTACATGAAGCAGGCTTTAAAGAAGTCCACGCGCAAATGGAAGGCTTTAAAGGAATCAAAGCTAAAGAAGGCGAGAATAAAGGTAAGCGCGTTGTAAGTGGTTGGAAAGTTAGTAATTTACCGTGGAGTTATGATTTACCTGCGGCAAAAATGTACTTTAATTTTGAGCCAAAAAAGAAAGACTAGCTACCCCGCGCTCGCACATCTCTAATTTTTAGAAATACACTAAATATAGATTATTAGAAATCAATGAAACTAACTTAAGTTAGCTTTCTTGTGATACCTGATTGTTACTATCCTTAAGCGCTATCCTCCAACCCGCATAAGGAAATCATCATGTCTAAATTTCTCACTATTCTCATCTCTTTTGTACTCGGTGCCGTTGTTGCAGCTGCTATCGGTTTTTACTCACTGCCCGGGTTTATGATTAAAGAGGTGGCAAGCCCTTATGGTTTTGAAGAAACCATGACAAAGGTAACAGCTAATGCGAAAGCACAGGGGTGGAGAGTACCAAAATCTTGGAAAATAAATTTTCAGAAAAACCTACAAAAAACTGTAAAAGTAGACATTGGTCCAAATCAAGTAATGGGCATGTGTGATCCACAAGCTGCTGCTGATATTCTTAAACACGACAAACTAAAACAACTCGCAGTAATGATGCCTTGTAAAATTGCCGTATATGAAAAAAGTGATGGCAAAACCTATATTTCAATTATGAATATGAATCTACTAGGTGCGGCATTTGGTGATGTAGTTAAAGGAATTACCAACGAACTTGCTCCTCAAATGGAGAAGATGGTTACTCTGAAAGCAGAGTAGTGATCTCCTAGCAAATACCAGATCCTAGTTTCCCTCATTCTTTGTGAGGAAACCCGTTCAAAAACAATAAACTGTCCTAGAATATAGATAGATAGATAGTTACTTTCTATTTATACTCATTCAAATAGTGCTTGTTCAAGAAGCAAGCTCGACCAGTGGTAATTTATGAAATCTAATGCCAATAATCTACCTAGATGTGAAGAATGTGCTATTCGTAATAGCTCATTGTTTGGGGAGCTAGAAACTGATCAACTCGATAAAGCTCGCGGTCTTAGGTCAGCACAACAATTTTATGAAGCAGGTGAATATCTTTACCATGAAGGTGATATACCTGAGAGAGCCTTTACTATTTATTCTGGCTGGGTCACCTTATTTAAAAACCTTAAAAATGGTGATCGACAGATATTGAGATTTGCTTTACCAGGTGATTTTCTTTGTTATAAGGTGGGTAAAAACCGAACAATGGATCACTCCGCAATTGCCGCATCAGGTGTTACCTTATGTGCTTTTCCTATTGATCGCTTTAGAAAAACAATCGCTGAGCTACCCGATTTAGCTTTCGCTATCAGCTCGGTAACAGAAACAGCCACGCAGCGTTGTCATTCAGCTTTAACCTCTATTGCTAGCCATCCCGCTGAAACCAAAGTTGCTTTTTTATTACTTAGTTTATATGTCAGAGTAACGTCTCTTTCTAGCAATAATAATGAATGTGCACCCTTTCCTATTACACAAGAAGATGTGGCTGATGCACTCGGTTTAACCTCTATTCATGTTAATCGAGTCTTTCAATCACTGCGCGGTCAAGGCTTAATCGAATGTAAAAACCGTTGCCTTAAGATATCCGATAAAGAAGCATTAGCTAAAGTTGCTAAAATTAGTCTTCCTGAACTAATAAGAATAATGGTTACCAGATAGTTTTTATATATCCTGCAACTTAAATCCTAAATTTTCTAACTTACTCTATGAGACCTTTGCACGAGTCAGTGGCGAAAGAAAAATGGGCTAAAATTTTACTGATTGAGGCGGGAAATGAAGGTGATGCGCCTCAATCTGGTGCAAAACCTTTGGTAGAAAACACTTATTCAGGAAGTAAATAATAAAATTGTAAATAATTGCTGTAATACTAATCTGTATCAATAATATATAAAAATGAAAGGACTATTATGCAATTTAGAAGCAGGTTTCCTGTTTCTAACCTCCTAATTTGACCACTCCTTTTGGAGTGGGTCTTTTTTAGTTTTTCTACCCACTCTGTTATGCTGCTCACCTCTGATAAGTTTTTATTCACGAGGGTCTAATGGATAAAAATAAAGCTGTCCACAGCGTACTTCATTCCATTGAGCAATTTGGGTCGTTGGTTATTCTAATTGCAACGATAATCGCGATTGGGCAAGAAATCATGGTTATGTTTGATCATAAACGCGTTGATCTAAAGGATCTTCTGTTGCTCTTTATCTATCTCTAAATCGTTGCCATGGTTAAGATTTATTACGAGCAACATCGCTTACCAATACGTTTTCCTCTTTATATCGCCATTGTCGCATTGGCTCGATATATTATTATTGATTCCCAATCGTTAAGCCAGTTTAAATTATTAGAAGTTGGCGTCACCAAAATGATACTGACAATTACCGTTTATATTGTGCTCTACAGTCATGTAAAATTCCCTTACCCTGACAGTCAAACAAGCAAAAATATGATGATAGATTATGATTGAAGATGATAAAAATCTTATAAAAGAGCAGGCTTTAGAAACAAAGCCTAAGAAAAAAAAGAGCACTAAAAAGCGCTCTTTTTTTGTTATCTAAATCACCATTATCACGGGCGCATATAAGCATATCCTTGCTC
>CAZSXI010000046.1:0-10610 GCA_964611045.1 uncultured Cocleimonas sp.
GTTAAAGTTAGGAAGAAAGCAGATGTTGGAATCCCTGGAGGGACTTCACGAACATAGGGGTCTTCGATAGTGATATTATTAGCAAAGGATAAACTTGTAGTGAGAAGTAGTATTGCGGATAGTAGGACTTTGTTTAGTTGGCTCATTTTTTACTCCATACTGAGTATTAGATTATTCTAATGTACCCCTTTTGAGCTTAGTAAGCTAGGGCTCTATTTTTAATCTGTGCAAATAATATGCAGGTTACTTTAAACTAATTTTCATGGGTGAATTTTGTTAGATGGCCAAGCTTTAGTATTATCTAAAATCAAATGAGGTTTTGTTTGGCAAGACCTCAAAATTCGAAATTAGGAGTTACAATGCCACATCGATCAAATCCAGTCGTTGCAAAGAAAGGCCCGTATGTCATAGAGCTAAAAGCAGATAAAACTTATTATTGGTGCTCATGTGGGCGTTCAGAAAACCAACCTTTTTGTGATGGCTCTCACAAAGGCACCAACTTTGAACCGGTGCAAATTAACGTAGAGGAGACCAAGAAGGTTGGTTTGTGTGGATGTAAGCATACAAAATCTCCGCCATTCTGCGATAGAGAGCACAGTAAGCTTTAGCTCTGCCCTTAAAGCTTTTTAAGTAAGTTTTCTTTGTCAAAGTTACGACGATAAAATACGGCAACGCTACCAATTTTTTGTACTAGCTCGGCTTTATGTGTTTTTGCTAGCTCGCCAACAAGTGCATCTCTCACATCGCGGTCGCCCAAGCTGATTTTGACTTTTACTAATTGATGAAAATCAATGGCAATAGCAAGTTCGTCGTTTATGCTGTCTTTCATGCCATGTTGTCCTACGGTAACAATCGGCTTGAGTTTATGTGCTAATGCTTTAAGCTGTTTTATTTGTGATTTATCCATGTGGCGGATTGTACGCGTTAATTTGACTCGTTACGATACACATATTTAATAATTAGAGCTGAATTTGAAATGGCGAGAAGTAAAAGCAGTGGAAATTGGTTGAAAGAGCATTTTGATGATGAATACGTCAAATTATCTCAAAAAGAGGGTTATCGCTCTCGCGCCATTTATAAGCTTAAAGAAATTCAGCAGAAAGATAATTTAATCCGCCCAAATATGCAGGTTGTCGATTTAGGTGCAGCCCCTGGTGGTTGGAGTCAGTATGCTACAGAACTTGTCGGAGGGAGCGGGCGAGTCGTGGCGAGTGATATTTTGCCGATTGATCCTTTGCCATTTGTAGAGTTTATTCAAGGTGATTTTACTGAAGAGAGCGTCTTGAATGATATTTTAGCCGTATTATATAAAGATGAAAAAAATAACAAAGCAGATGTTGTAATTTCAGATATGGCGCCCAATATTACAGGGGTAGAGGCGATAGATCAGCCGAAATCAATTTATCTTTGTGAGCTTTCATTGGATATGGCGCGTCAGATATTAAAACCTGGTGGCTCGTATGCAGTAAAAGTATTCCAAGGTGATGGTTCTGATGCTTTTTTGAAAGATGTCAGGAGCAGTTTTAAGCAGGTGAAAATACGTAAGCCAGCAGCGTCGCGATCACGTAGTCGCGAAGTTTTTATGGTTGGCTTGGGCTTTCAGCCGTAATGCAATATAAATGAAGTGATATAAGGTAATTGTTCGAAGCCTATTATGGTGTAGACTGTTATCAAGTTTAAAAATAGTTAGGAATGAAAATTTCATTCTTTATTTAGAGGAAAATTTCTTGAACGATTTAAATAAAAATATTGTGATGTGGGTCGTGATCGCCCTTGTGTTGGTTGCGGTCTTTAGTAAGTTCAATGTGCCTACAGTCGAATCAACAGGTGTGTCTTATTCTGATTTTGTTAAACGCGTGGAAAATAAAAGCGTTAAAGAAGTTGTGATTAGTGGGCAGGTTGTCACAGGTGTTAGCTCTTCGGGCGAAAAATTCCAGACTTACGCACCTTATAATGATCCAAAGATGATCGACGAGCTTCTTCTTAATGATGTAAAAATAAATGTGAAAGAACCAGAAGGTCGTTCTGTTCTTGTTGATATTCTTGTTAATACTATTCCATTTTTATTGATTATCGGTTTGTGGATTTACATCATGCGTCAAATGCAGGGAGGTGGTGGTAAAGGTGGCCCAATGTCATTCGGCAAAAGTAAAGCCCGTATGATGACTGAAGATCAAGTGAAAGTAACATTCAACGATGTTGCAGGCTGTGAAGAGGCAAAAGAAGAAGTTTTTGAAATTGTTGAGTTCTTGCGTGATCCTAGTAAATTCCAGAAGTTAGGTGGGAAAATTCCACGTGGTATTTTGTTGGCAGGTTCTCCTGGTACTGGTAAAACCTTGTTGGCTAAAGCGATTGCAGGCGAAGCGAAAGTGCCATTCTTTAGTATTTCAGGTTCCGACTTTGTTGAGATGTTTGTTGGTGTTGGTGCGTCTCGTGTACGTGATATGTTTGAGCAAGCTAAAAAACACGCGCCTTGCATTATTTTTATCGATGAAATCGATGCTGTAGGTCGTCAGCGTGGCGCAGGTTTAGGTGGCGGAAATGATGAGCGTGAGCAAACACTAAACCAACTCTTAGTTGAGATGGATGGTTTTGAAGGAAACGAAGGCGTTATCGTTGTTGCGGCAACTAACCGCCCTGATGTACTTGACCCTGCTTTATTACGCCCTGGTCGATTTGATCGTCAGGTGGTTGTGCCATTACCTGATGTTCGTGGTCGTGAGCAAATTTTAAAAGTACATATGCGTAAAGTGCCATTAGGTGATGACGTGAAAGCAAGTATTCTTGCGCGTGGTACACCGGGGTTTTCGGGTGCTGATTTGGCTAACCTCGTAAACGAAGCGGCATTGTTTGCGGCACGTGCTGATAAACGCACCGTAAATATGGAAGAATTCGAGCAAGCCAAAGATAAAATCATGATGGGCGCTGAGCGTAAATCCATGGTGATGAGCGAGAAAGAAAAAGAGAATACGGCATACCACGAAGCAGGTCATGCGATTGTTGGTTTGACAGTTCCTGATCATGATCCTGTTTATAAGGTGACTATTATTCCTCGTGGACGCGCATTAGGTGTGACCATGTTCTTGCCAGAAGAAGATAAATACAGCGCGAGCAAGCAAAGCTTAGAAAGTCAGATTTCTACCTTGTTTGGTGGTCGTATCGCCGAAGAAATGATTTTAGGTAAAGATGGTGTTACCACGGGTGCATCAAACGATATTGAGCGAGCAACCAGTATTGCTCGTAATATGGTGACCAAGTGGGGCTTATCTGAAAAGTTAGGTCCATTGTCATACAGCGAAGAAGAAGGTGAGGTTTTCTTGGGTCGTTCAGTAACACAAACCAAGCACGTTTCGGATGATACGGCACATGAGATTGATGATGAGGTGCGCAATATTATAGATGTAAACTATGAGCGTGCAGAAGCCATTCTTAAAGAGAAAATTTCAATTCTCCATGCGATGACAGCGGCATTAATGAAGTACGAGACTATTGATCAGGTGCAAATTGAAGCGTTGATGAAAGGCGAAGAGCCGTTACCCCCAGAGGGTTGGAGTGATGATGATTCATCTTCTAATATAGATGGTGATGATAGTGGTTCTGCGGTTGTAGCAGATGTTGAAAGCAAAGATTCGGATGGTAAAGATAAAATTGGTGACCCTGCTGGCTCTACGAGCTAGGCTTTCTCTGTTTTTATTGAAAAAGGCGCTGAAAAGCGCCTTTTTTGTGTCAAAAATTAGTCCACCTCCCCCTTTTTATGCTGTTTTGTATATATAAAAGAGCCTTGCAAGTATTAAATTAAATACAAATCATCAAAAAACAGGGGGGGGTGGGCTATTAAAATATCTTCTTCTTATCGTAAACGGGCTTAAAAAATGTGATAAGAATGATATTATTGCCTGTATAAGAATTAATCACTAAAGAAATAATAGTTATGAGTAGAAAATACTTCGGTACAGATGGAATTCGCGGTGAAATAGGTAAGGCGCCGATGACGCCAGATTTTGTGCTTAAATTGGGTTGGGCTGCGGGTAAAGTTTTAGCTGCTCAAGGTTCATCTTTGGTCGTTATTGGTAAAGATACGCGAATTTCAGGTTATATGCTTGAGACCGCATTGCAAGCAGGTTTGGTGGCGGCAGGTGTTAATGTTCGATTGCTCGGTCCAATGCCAACGCCTGCTGTTGCTTATCTCACGCGAACTTTTAGAGCGTCGGCAGGTGTGGTGATTAGTGCCTCACATAATCCTTTTCAGGATAATGGTGTAAAATTCTTTTCTAGTGATGGTACAAAGCTAACCGATGAAATGGAGCTAGCAATTGAAGATTATCTTGATCGCGAGCTAGAGACGGTTAGTTCGGAGAAATTGGGTAAGGTAGAGCGTGTTGATGATGCGGCAGGTCGCTATATAGAGTTCTGTAAGCGGGCTATCCCTACAGAGGTAACTTTGGATGGGTTGCGTATCGTTGTCGATTGCGCTAATGGGGCAACCTATCACGTAAGCCCAGATGTGTTTAGAGAGCTTGGGGCGGATGTTGTAGAGGTTGCGACAAGTCCTGATGGGATTAACATCAATGAAAACTGTGGTGCTACATCATTAGGTTTGCTTCAAAGAAGTGTTACTGAATTTCGGGCTGATTTAGGTATTGCCTTAGATGGTGATGGCGATCGTTTGATGATGGTTGATCATAAAGGTGAAGTTGTAGATGGTGATGAGATATTGGCAATCATCGCAGCGCATAAGCAAAAAGAAGGTACTTTAGGTGAGCACGTTGTCGGCACATTGATGAGCAACCTTGGGCTGGAAAAAGCCATGGAAGATTTGGATATAAACTTCCATCGTGCCGATGTTGGTGATCGCTATGTGATGAAAATTATGAGGCAAACTGGTGGAATGCTGGGTGGTGAGTCATCGGGGCATATCATTGTTCGTGATCGTATCTCTACGGGTGATGGCACTATTGCGGCATTACAGGTATTGCATGCGGTAGTCGAGAGTGGGAAAAAATTAGCCGAATTAAAACAGATAATGAAAAAGTATCCACAGACGCTTGTGAATGTGCGTATCAAGGAAAAGATAGATTTGGCTTCAAATAAGGCAATTCAGGATGCTGTAGAGGTTGCTGAAAAACAAATGGGTAGCCGAGGTCGTGTGCTTTTACGTGCATCAGGCACTGAGCCTTTAATAAGGGTTATGGTTGAGGCTGAAGACTTATCTGAGACAAAGCAGCTAGCTGATATGATTGCTGAGGCGGTAAAAAAGGCTGCATACTAATTAAGTGCTGTTGTACAAAAGTGATAAAAACAGGGGGGGTGGGCTTTATATTCATAAATAGCCTCCTAATCTATCAAATTATTTGCTTTATCTGGCTTCTAGGGGTACTCTTCCGCGATTCGAAAAGCACACTAGGAAAGTATCACTATGCGTAAAATATTAGTTGCAGGCAACTGGAAGTTAAACGGCTCAAAAGAAAGTGTTCAAGAGTTGTTGAAAGGTATTTTGGCAGGAATGTCAGAAGCTAAAACAGATGTTGCGGTTTGTGCGCCTTATATTTACATTCCATTGGTACAGGGAGTGTTAGAAGGAACTGCGATAGGTTACGGTTCAGAAAGTATTTCAGAGCATGATTCTGGTGCTTTCACTGGTGAGATTTCTGGCTCAATGCTTAATGATTTTGCTTGTCAGTATGCAATTGTTGGGCATTCTGAGCGACGCACGCTTTTTGGTGAGCAGGATACGGATACTGCAAATAAATTTGCGGCAGCGCGCAAGCATGGCTTAACCCCCATTTTATGTGTTGGTGAATTGTTAGAAGAGCGTGAAGCTGGTACAACAGAAGAGGTGGTAGCTCGTCAATTAGACGCTGTTATTAGCTTGGAAGGGATAGAATCATTGAGTGATGCGGTTATTGCTTATGAGCCTGTTTGGGCTATTGGTACAGGTATGACAGCGTCGCCACAGCAGGCACAAGATGTACATGCGTTCATTCGTGAAAAACTTGCGAAGCTGGATGCGGGTGTTGCAGAAAAAGTACAAATTTTATACGGTGGCAGTGTTAATGGAGGTAATGCAGATGAGCTTTTTGCGATGCCAGATATTGATGGTGGTTTGATTGGTGGTGCTTCGTTAAAAGCAGAAGACTTTCTCGCAATTTGTCGTGCTGGCTAATTTAAAATAATCACGACATTAGGTAAAATCAGGTAAAAAATAATGTTATATAACGTATTGTTAATTATTCAAATTTTAGTAGCGCTAGCTATTATTGGGCTAGTGCTAGTTCAGCACGGCAAAGGTGCCGATGCTGGTGCGGCATTCGGTGGTGGTGCATCTGGTACTGTTTTTGGCTCTAAAGGTTCGGGTAGTTTTTTAACAAGGCTTACAGGAATCTTGGCGGCTGTATTTTTCGCGAACTCGTTAATGTTAGCGTGGTTGGTCGCTAACCCTGGTAATTCAAGTGGTCAATCTATTATCCCAGCCGCAATTACTGAGACAGCTCCTGAAAAATCAAATTTACCTTTTGGTGGTTCGATTGCTCCTGCTATTGAAAATAAAGAACCTGCAACTCCTTCGGATATCCCGAAGTAAAATAGTTTTTCATTGAAGTAAACCCCTCTTGTTATAATTGCCGACGTGGTGAAATTGGTAGACACGCACGCTTGAGGGGCGTGTTGCGCAAGCAGTGCCGGTTCGACTCCGGCCGTCGGCACCAATTTCTTAGTGCTGAGTTGATAAACTCAGTCTAAATGCACATATCATTTAAACTAATAGAAACTGATTGGTTAAAATTTATAAAAATAAACGATCAGTTTTGTTGTGAACGGGGTTGAAATGAGTGTATATTCCTCTCTCTAATAAAAAGCCTTGTTGCTCACCAGAGTAAATCACCCAAAATAAAGGCAGTTTTTTCATCCCTAGGAGAAAATATGCTCGCAGAGTATCTGCCAGTTTTAATATTTCTAGCAGTAGGATTTGGCATGGCGATCGTCATGTTGATTCTTGGTGCTTTATTGTCACCACGTCGTCCTGACGAGGCTAAAGATTCTCCTTTTGAATGTGGTTTTGAAGCCTTCGGTGATGCGCGTATGAAGTTTGATGTGCGTTACTATCTGGTTGCTATTCTCTTTATTATCTTTGATTTGGAAATTGCTTTTTTGTTTCCATGGGCGATCTCGCTCGATAAAATAGGGCTCTTTGGTTTGATTTCAATGGGAATATTTTTGGCTATTCTGATTATTGGCTTCATTTACGAATGGAAAAAAGGAGCGCTAGAATGGGAATAGAAGGCGTTCTTAAAGAAGGTTTTGTAACAACCTCAGCTGATAAGTTAATCAATTGGGCGCGTACAGGTTCTCTGTGGCCGCTTACTTTTGGTTTGGCATGTTGCGCAGTTGAAATGATGCAGGCGGGTGCGTCGCGTTACGATATGGATCGTTTTGGTATTTTATTCCGTCCCAGTCCTCGCCAAGCAGACGTATTAATCGTTGCGGGTACACTGACTAATAAAATGGCGCCTGCACTGCGCAAAGTGTATGACCAAATGGCAGAGCCACGTTGGGTGATTTCAATGGGTTCGTGTGCAAATGGTGGTGGTTACTATCATTATTCTTATGCGGTGGTGCGTGGCTGTGATCGTATTCTTCCTGTTGATATTTATATTCCAGGTTGCCCGCCTACGGCAGAGGCTTTGTTGTACGGAATTATCCAGTTACAAAATAAAATTAAAAATACCAATACAATTGCTCGACAGGATGTTGCATAGCCAATGAGTGAATCTTTGCAAGCATTAAAGTCTCACTTGGGAGGCGAATTGGCTGATAAAATTCAAACATCTTCTATTGCCTTGAATGAGTTAACTGTCGAAATTGCCCCAGAAAACTTGTCAGAGGTTTCTAAGTTTTTACGTGATGATCCGAAGTGTAGTTTTGAGCAGTTGATAGACGTTTGTGGGGTGGATTACCTCACTTATGGTAGTGCAGAGTGGGAAACGGGTGGTAGTGGTTTTAGCCGTGGTGTAAAACGTGAGTTTTCATTTGATGGTGATGAGCAGGATGAAGCAGTCGAATTTGACGGAAAACGTTTTGCAGTGGTTATGCATCTTTTGTCCATTAAGCACTATCAGCGCATTCGTGTGAAATGTTATTGTGATGATAATGATTTCCCAATGGTGGATTCTGTTGAGGGTATTTGGAGTTCTGCCAATTGGTTTGAAAGAGAGGCCTTTGATATGTTTGGTATTCTATTCAATGGTCATCCTGATTTGCGTCGTATTCTTACTGATTATGGCTTTATTGGTCACCCCTTTAGAAAAGACTTTCCATTAATTGGTCACGTAGATATGCGTTACGATGAAGAGCAAAAGCGTGTGGTATACGAGCCGGTTTCTATTGAAGAAAGAATACTAGTGCCTCGTGTTATTCGTAAAGATCAGCGCTTTACTCCAGCCGTTGAAGGTGATGAATAATGGCTGAGATTAAAAACTTTACGCTAAACTTTGGTCCTGCTCATCCAGCTGCGCATGGTGTATTGCGTCTTGTATTGGAAATGGATGGTGAGGTGATTCAGCGTGCTGATCCTCATATAGGTCTATTGCATCGTGGCACAGAGAAATTAGCAGAAAGTAAGCCGTACAATCAAAGCATTGGTTATATGGATCGCCTCGATTATGTTTCGATGATGTGTAACGAGCACGGTTACGTACTGGCGCTAGAGAAAATGTTGGGTATCGAGGCGCCGGTTCGCGCGCAGTACATCCGTACGATGTTCGATGAAATCACACGAATATTAAACCATCTTTTATGGATTGGTGCTCACGCGTTAGATGTGGGTGCAATGACAATGTTCTTGTATGCTTTTCGTGAGCGTGAAGATCTAATGGATGTGTACGAGGCTGTTTCAGGTGCTCGCTTACATGCTACTTACTATCGACCCGGAGGTGTTTATCGTGACTTGCCAGATACGATGCCTTTGCATGAAGTGTCTCGTTGGACGGATGAAAAAGAAGTAAATCGATTGAATGAAAATCGAGGTGGTTCAGTTTTAGATTTCATCGAAGATTTTACAAATCGTTTCCCAACTTATGTTGATGAGTATGAAACACTGCTAACAGATAACCGTATCTGGAAGCAGCGCTTGGTAGATATAGGTATAGTTTCACCAGAGCGTGCATTGCAACTAGGTTTAAGTGGTGCGATGTTGCGTGGTTCTGGAATTGAGTGGGATTTAAGAAAAAAGCAACCTTACGCGATGTACGATCAAGTAGATTTTGATATTCCTATCGGTGTAAATGGTGATAGTTATGATCGTTATTTGGTTCGTATCGAGGAGATGCGCCAATCGAATAATATTATTAAGCAGTGTGTGGATTGGTTGCGTAAAAATCCTGGTTCGGTCATGCATGAAGACCATAAAATCACGCAACCACCCAGAGAGAAAATGAAAGGTGATATGGAGGCATTAATCCATCACTTTAAACTGGCAACAGAGGGTTATTGTTTGCCAGAAGGCGAGGCTTATGCTGCTATCGAACATCCCAAAGGTGAGTTCGGTTGTTATATCGTGTCTGATGGGGCGAATAAACCCTATCGCTTGAAGGTTCGTGCGCCCGGTTTTGCTCATATGTCTGCAATGGATGAGTTAACAAAAGGTCATATGCTGGCAGATGTGGTAACGATAATCGGAACAATGGATATAGTGTTTGGTGAGGTAGATAGATAATGGCTGTGCCTTCAAATAATATTCTTACTAAGCATGAGCGTGACGATATTGATCAGTGGTTAAAGCGATACCCTGAGGATCAGCCACAATCTGCTTTATTGGCGGCATTGCGTGCGGTTATGCATGAAGATCATTATCTTTCGATAGAAAAAATGGATGCCGTTGCAGAGTATTTGAATCTGTCGAAAATTGCAGTCTATGAAGTAGCTAGTTTCTACTCAATGTATGAGATGGATGAAAAGTCAGCAGGTAAAAATACCATTGCGGTTTGTACCAATGTTTCTTGTATGTTGAATGGCTCAGATAAAATTGTAGAGCATATCGAAGAAAAACTTGGTATTAAAATGGGTGAAACAACGAAAGACGGAGAGTTTTTCTTTAAAGTGGAAGAGGAATGTCTTGCGGCTTGTTGTGGTGCGCCTATGATGCAATTGAATCATGTTTATCATGAGAACCTCACTCCAGAAAGGGTTGATGAGTTGTTAGATGCTGTTGCTGCAAACGTTGCGGAGAAGGAGAGTGATCATGGTTGATCAAGTCTGCTTTACAACAAAACAATATGGTGATGATGCGCATACCTTGGAGAGCTACTTAAAAACAGGTGGCTATCAGGCTTGGGAGAAGATTTTAAAAGAAGGCACTGAAATTGACGATATTATTGATGAAGTCAAAGATTCAGGCTTGCGTGGTCGGGGTGGCGCAGGTTTTCCGACAGGCTTAAAGTGGAGCTTTATGCCACGTAATATGCCTGGTCAAAAGTATATTGTCTGTAATTCAGATGAGTCAGAACCAGGTACTTGTAAAGACCGCGATATTTTACGTTTTAACCCTCATGCGCTCGTTGAGGGTATGGCAATCGCAGGTTACTGCATTGGTGCAACCGTTGGTTATAACTACATGC
>CAZSXI010000047.1:0-10504 GCA_964611045.1 uncultured Cocleimonas sp.
GTACAACCGAAAGTCAGGCGCATCGTGAATTAGCATCAGGAATATCATGCCCGATAGGTTTTAAAAATGGTACTTATGGCAATATTGATATTGCTATTAATGCGATTAAATCATCGTCTCATTCGCATCATTTTTTATC
This sequence comes from uncultured Cocleimonas sp., assembly GCA_964611045.1. GTDB lineage: Bacteria > Pseudomonadota > Gammaproteobacteria > Thiotrichales > Thiotrichaceae > Cocleimonas. Next base: position 140 of record CAZSXI010000047.1, read on the forward strand.
GGTTACAAAGGAAGGACACTCGGCTATTTTCACGACAAAAGGAAATGATGATTGCCATATAATTTTGCGCGGTGGTCTTGAGCCCAATTATGATGAAGCTAGTGTTACTGACGCAGTAAAACAGTTGGAATCAGCGGGTCTACCTGCAACATTGATGGTAGATTTTAGCCATGCTAACAGCAGTAAAGACTTTCGTAATCAGCCATTAGTTTCTACCAGTATTGCTGGACAAATTGCAAAGGGTAACAAAGCCATTAGTGGCGTAATGATTGAAAGCCATCTGGTTGAAGGCAACCAAAATGGTGAAGGTAAAGAAAAAGATTCACTGACATACGGTCAGAGTATTACCGATGCCTGTATTGGTTGGGATGATACAGAAAAGGTATTGAAGGAATTGGCTGATGCTGTTGAAAAACGTCGATCTGCCTAGATAAAGTAGTTATGAAGATACAAAAATTAAACACAAATGAAACAGATTTCTGGTCAAAGCTAGACAAACGTCTCGCGTGGGATAGCGCATCGGATCAAGCAATTTTTGATACCGTTAACGGTATTTTACAGGATGTGAAAACGCGTGGTGATGCTGCTGTAATTGAATACACCAACAAGTTTGATGGCATGAGTGCAAAAGCAATGTCAGAACTTGAGATTCCAAAAGCACGTTTAGAGCAAGCGTTGAAAAGTATTTCTGCTGAGCAAAGGTCAGCATTAGAGCTAGCAGCAGCACGTGTTAAAAGCTATGCAGAACATCAAAAAATGGACTCTTGGAGCTATACCGAAGCTGACGGCACGGTATTAGGCCAGCAAGTGACATCACTTGATCGCGCAGGTTTGTATGTGCCAGGCGGGAAAGCGGCCTATCCATCCTCTGTATTGATGAATGCAATCCCCGCGAAAGTGGCAGGCGTACCTGAATTAATCATGGTGGTGCCGACACCCGCAGGAGAGATTAATGAGCTGGTTTTAGCTGCCGCTGAAATTTCGGGTGTTGATCGTGTATTTTCAATCGGTGGCGCACAGGCCGTTGCTGCATTGGCGTACGGAACCGATACGATTCCACAGGTTGATAAAATTGTTGGCCCAGGTAATATTTATGTAGCGACAGCAAAGCGTATGGTGTTTGGAACAGTCGGCATTGATATGATTGCAGGTCCATCAGAAATTTTGGTGGTTTGTGATGGCAAAACAGATCCTGACTGGATAGCGATGGATTTATTTTCACAAGCCGAACACGATGAAGATGCACAATCGATTTTGGTTTCACCCAATGAAGACTTTATTAATAAAGTTCTGCAAAGCATTGATAAATTGATAGAAGAAATGCCTCGCGCAAAGATTATACGGGAGTCATTGGAAGGCAGAGGCGCTGTTATTAAGGCTGTAGATATGGATGAGGCGATTAAAATTGCCAATTACATCGCACCTGAACATTTGGAATTGTCTGTGGATAATGCAGAAGAAGTAGCCAAAAAAATTCGTCATGCAGGTGCTATTTTTATGGGTCGTTATACGGCAGAAGCTTTAGGTGACTACTGTGCAGGTCCTAATCACGTATTACCGACTTCAAGAACAGCACGTTTCTCATCGCCTTTAGGTGTTTATGATTTTCAAAAGCGTTCATCGTTGATTGGTTGTTCAGCAGAAGGTGCATCGGAGCTTGGTAAGGTTGCATCGGTGCTTGCGCACGGTGAAGGGCTCACCGCGCATGCGCGTTCAGCTGAATATCGGATAAAATAGCGCTTTTTAAGTCTATTTTTAAGCCCACCCCCCTTATTTTTTAGTGTTTTGTAAATTGTAAAAATACAAAACGCCAAAAAACAAGGGGGGGGGGGACTACCAAAAACCATGAGTTTATTGATTTTTTTCATCAGGAAATATCAATCGTAATCTGAATCAGGGTATTTGTAGTTGTAAAGTGGTGTGATAAGCATGAAGCAGTATGAAACTTGATATTAAGTTGGGTTACACTTATATTGCACCAGCGAAATAAGCGCACGAGCGAAATAAGTCATCAGTAAAAAGAAGACTAAATGAATAAACGTAAAATTGGAGAATAAAACGTGGCAACATTAGACATCACAGCAGCAAATTTTGAAGAAACCATTGAAAAAAATGACATTGTAATCGTCGATTTTTGGGCTGAATGGTGTGGGCCTTGCAAGTCATTTTCTCCCATCTATGACGAAGTTTCTGAAAAGCATGAAGACATCGTTTTTGGTAAAATTGATACCGAAGCAGAGCAAGAGCTAGCAGGTCACTTCCAGATTCGTTCAATTCCTACGCTAATGATTTTCCGTGAGCAAGTTGTTCTGTTTTCTCAACCTGGAATGCTTAATGCGGCGCAGTTAGAAGACGTTATTAAGAAAGTACAAGATATTGATATGGAAAAAGTGCATGCAGAAATTGTTGATCAATCTGAATAAGTTACAAACAGATAAGCTATAAAAATAATAAAATGTTTTGATGTGAATAAGCTAGTGGAAAAACTATGAATCCTAATTTTCTAGATTTTGAACAACCGATTGCAGAACTTGAAGCAAAAATTGACGAGTTACGTTATGTCAGCAGCTCCGATATTAATTTGGGTGATGAGGTTGAGAGACTTGAAGGTAAGGTTGATTCACTCACTAAAACTATTTTTACAAAACTAACAGCCAAGCAAATTGGTCAATTAGCACGTCATCCACAACGCCCTTATTCTTTCGATATTATTGACCGCATCTGTACTGATTTTCAGCAGTTACACGGTGATCGTGCTTATGGTGATGATAAAGCAATCATCGGTGGTATAGCACGTTTTGATGGCAACCCCGTAATGATTATTGGTCATCAAAAAGGGCGTGATACTAAAGAAAATATTAAACGTAATTTTGGCATGCCTCGTCCTGAAGGTTACCGTAAAGCCTTGCGCTTAATGAAGCTTGCCGAAAAATTCCACATGCCTATTTTGACCTTTGTTGATACGCCAGGTGCTTACCCTGGTATTGGTGCAGAAGAGCGCGGACAAAGTGAAGCGATTGCACGTAACTTGTACGAAATGTCAAAACTACGTACGCCGATTATTGCGACGATTACAGGCGAAGGTGGCTCAGGTGGTGCATTGGCCATCGCGGTTGCAGATCGTGTATTGATGCTTGAATACAGCACGTATTCTGTTATCTCGCCAGAAGGCTGTGCATCAATCCTTTGGAAAGATGCTGCAAAAGCATCAGATGCTGCTGAGGCATTGGGAATTACCTCTGATAAGCTCAGTAAGCTGGGTTTGATTGACCGTATTATCCCTGAACCTTTAGGGGGTGCACACCGTGATTTTGATGCGGTTGCTGTTAGCATTCGTGATGCACTGGAAAGCAGCCTTAGAGAGCTTCGTGCTTTAAATTCAGATCAGTTGCTAGAGAAGCGTTACCAGCGTTTAATGAGTTTTGGAAAATTTAACTCTTAACTCAGAGTCAAATCCTCAAGGTTTTCTTGTACTGCTACAAACACTCACGCCTTTTAAAAATATTCTAATCGCCTATAGTGGTGGCTTAGACTCCCACGTACTGCTGCACTTAGCTTCAAAGCTTTCACAACCTCATCACTATTCTATTAGAGCCATGCATATTCATCATGGTTTACAAAAGATTGCAGATACATGGGTGCCACACTGCCAAAGAGTTTGTGATCAGCTCAATATTCCACTGAAAACTCACTACCTTAACTTAGATATTGATAAGGGTAAAAGCGTAGAAGAAGAGGCGAGGTCTGCAAGATATGCAGCATTAAAAGCCTCATTACAAAAAGATGAAGTGCTACTCACGGCGCATCACCAAAATGATCAAGCAGAAACACTTTTGTTACAGCTATTCAGAGGAGCGGGGGTGCAAGGTTTGGCAGGAATGCCATTAATTACTAATTTCGGTTTAGGTCAGCACGCAAGACCTTTGTTGAATGCCTCGCGTCAGAGCTTAGAAATCTATGCAAAAGAAAATCAATTAAACTTCATAGAAGATCCTAGTAATCAAGATAATGCCTTTGATCGTAATTATTTACGCAATGAAATACTCCCAAAACTTAGAGACCGTTGGTTGGGCATTGATAAAACCATTAGTCGATCCGCCAGACTTCAAGCCGAAACAAAACAGTTACTCGATGAATTTGCAGAACAAGATATGCAATCCCTGCAAGATGAGACAGATGCTACTGATACGCTACTGATTTCTAAATTAAAGCCTTTCTCTGTTGTAAGGCAAAAGTTACTACTGCGTCATTGGATTGTAATAAATGGCTTTACCTCACCCTCAGAGAAAAAGTTAAAGCATATATTCTCGGATGTTATCAATGCATCTGACGATGCTCAGCCACTAGTTGAATGGAGAGGTGCAGAAGTTAGGCGTTATCAAGGTAGGTTATATATTATGAAGCCTATGCATAGTCATGATAACACTCAGGTTTTTGAGTGGATTAATCTACAGAATCCTTTGAGTATAACATCGCTAGGGATAACAATAGATACTTTGTCTCCGTCGTTGTACGACAAAGAATTACCAATGACAGTGCGCTTCCGCCAAGGAGGAGAAAAAATACAACATGAGAAAAGAGGCGTAGCAATCAGTCTTAAAAATCTGCTGAATGAATCGGGTGTTCCACCGTGGCAACGCTCACGCGTTCCCTTGATCTATTCAGGCGAAACCTTGATAAAAGTTGTTGGAATAGCATAGCGATTTTTCACTTTTCTATTTGCCGTGTTTGTAGTCGCAGAGCGCCATAAAGCCACCAAGCATAACAGAAGTGCTATTAATGCAACGGTAAGCAGAGTTTGTGTCGTGATGTTTCCTACGGCTGTTTGCCAACCACCCAAGGGATGTTGAGAATATAAAACATTCAAAAGGAGAAACTGCGTTAAAAAGAAGCCTGTTAATAAAAATAAAAATGGCTGTGAAGTTTTCTTTTTCCGATTTTTTGTTAATACGCTTTTGGGAAAAGAAATAAAGTTAAAAATAGTTTTGAATGTGCTTGAAAAAATATTCATGACAATGCCCTTTGTTTTATTGATGTACTAATATAAAACAAAAGAATACAAAAAGCGAACAATAGTTTATTTTCTGAATTAGCTAAACTCTTTTCAAGCATTTTTCAGGTAGCAATGAATACAAATCATCAAAAAAAGAGGGGGGGGTGGTTATATAAATACCGTATTTATTATGCCGCCTCCACCTTTTTTCGATGTTTTGTATGATGTTAGGTGCTATTAGCTACTTCTTTTTAGGTACATAAATATCCGTACAAGTCCCTTCGGCAACCTCAGCCGCAAAATTCAATGTTTCAGATAGTGTCGGGTGAGGGTGAACCGTTAAGCCAATATCTTCTGCATCAGCGCCCATCTCTAAAGCGAGCACTGCTTCTGCAATCAGTTCGCCTGCGTTTGTACCTACGATACCTGCACCGATGAGTTGACCTGTTTCTTTATCAAATAAGACTTTGGTCAACCCTTCGTTGCGCCCGATACTTAAAGAACGTCCGCTCGCAGCCCAAGGGAATGCACCTTTTTTAACCTCAATACCTTCGGCTTTACATTCATCTTCTGTTTTACCCATCCATGCAATTTCTGGATCGGTGTAAGCAACTGATGGAATCGCGCGAGCATCAAAGAATGCTTTATGTCCTGCAGCGTTCTCTGCGGCTGTTTTGCCTTCGTGTGTGGCTTTGTGCGCCAGCATAGGCTGACCAACTACATCACCAATCGCATAAATGTGATCGACGTTTGTGCGTTGTTGTTTATCTACCTCGATAAAACCCCAATCGTTTATAGTAACACCTGCTTTTTCTGCATCGATAAGCTTGCCGTTAGGGCTACGACCGATTGAAACTAATACACGGTCGAAAGTATCGTTTTCTGGTGCACCTTTTTTACTGCCTACTTTGTCCCCTTCAAAGGTACAAACTAAACCTGCTTTGGTGGGTTTGATTTTGGACACTTTGGTATCAAGGAATATATTTTCGTATTTCTTTTTAATACGACGTTCCAGCGGGCGAACAAGATCACGATCAGCACCAGGCATTAATCCTGTACCAAGTTCTACTACCGTAATATCCGTACCAAGCGCATCGTAAACCGTTGCCATTTCTAGCCCGATAATGCCACCACCGACAACGAGCATACGTTTAGGCACTTCTTCAAGTTCTAGCGCATCGGTAGAGTCCATTACGCGAGGATCTTCCCATGGAATGAAAGGGAGTTTTGTTACGCGAGAACCTGCCGCAATAATACAGTTATCAAAACCGATAGTGCTTTTTGTGCCATCTTCGACTTCAACTTCAATGCTGTTAGCGGAGGTAAATTTTCCGTAGCCGTGAACGATGGTGACTTTGCGCTGTTTAGCGAGTTGCTTTAAGCCACCTGTGAGTTTGCTCACAATGCCTGATTTGTAATCACGCACCTTGTCGATATCTATTTTAGGTTTGTTAAAGCTCACACCTAGATGATCAGCTTCTGCCGCTTCGTTAATCACTTCGGCAGTATGGAGTAGGGCTTTTGATGGGATACAACCGACGTTTAGACAAACGCCACCAATATTATCGTATTTCTCAATTAAGATAACCTCGACACCAAGATCAGCTGCACGGAATGCAGCGGTATAACCACCAGGACCAGAACCTAATACAACCAATTGTGCGTGTTGGTCTGCTTCTGCGCTGCTAGTAGTAGCTACAGGAGCAGGTTTTTCTGGGGCTGTTTCTTTTGCCTCTGATTCAGTCGATGTAGCAGAAGTGGAGGTTGCAGAAGGCGCAAGCGAAGCAATCAAACTACCTTGCTTTACTTTATCGCCAATAGATACTTTCATTTCTGTAATGATGCCAGCGCTAGGAGAAGGAATCTCCATCGAAGCTTTATCTGATTCAACCGTAATTAAAGAATCCTCTGCCTGAACTTCGTCACCTTTTTTAACTAACACTTCGATGATTTCAACTTCGTCAAAATCACCAATATTTGGAATATTTATGTCTATTGTTTTGCTCACTTCATTTATCTCTTTATTTGTTTTCTCCCTCTCCCGTTGGGAGAGGGTCGGGGTGAGGGGACTAAAAGCCTAAACCATCATTCTGCGAATATCCGACAGCATTTTGCTTAGGTGTGTTGTGAATCTGGCACCATCAGCACCATCAATTACCCTATGATCATAGGACAGAGATAACGGTAAAACCAGTCGGGGTTCAAATTCTTTTCCATTCCAAACAGGTTCCATCTTAGAACGCGATACACCCAGCACCGCAACCTCGGGTGTATTCACAATAGGGGTGAATTTAGTACCGCCGATACCCCCTAAACTAGAGATAGAAAAACAGCCCCCTTGCATTTCAGAAGGTTTGAGTTTTTTATCACGGGCTTTAATCGCCAGCTCACGAATTTCTTGTGATATTTCGACCAATGATTTTTGATCGGCTTCTTTAATCACGGGTACAACCAATCCATTGGGCGTATCAACGGCCACACCAATATTAAAATACTTCTTTAAGATCAGGTTTTCACCCGTAGCATCCAATGAGCTATTAAAACGCGGGAAGGCTTTGAGTGAAGCAACCACCGCCCAAATGATAAAAGCTAGAGGTGTTATTTTAATGCCATCTTTTTCCATCTCTTTGCCCATTTGCTTGCGGAAGGCTTCCATCTCGGTGATGTCGGCTTCATCAAACTGGGTTACGTGTGGCACAGTCACCCAACTGCGGTGTAAGAATTCGCCTGTGAGTTTATTGATTTTAGATAAGGCTTGGCTTTCGATATCACCAAACTGGCTGAAATCAATTTCTGGCATGGGTTTAATACCTAGCGCTGTTCCGCTACCACCTGTTGCCATTGCCTTCTTAACAAAGCCTTTAACGTCGCCTCTATTGATACGATTTTTGCGACTAGTACCTTCTACATTACCAAGATCGACACCAAGCTCACGAGCAAAACGGCGTACCGATGGGCTGGCATAAGCTTTACTGAAACGAACTTCATCAATCTTTGCAGTAGGCGAAGGTTTGTGACCTTGAACTTTACCCGCAGATGCTTTTGAGGTTACAGATTCGGCAGGTGCCATTTGTTCGCGTTGTACTTTTGGCTCTTCTGGTTTTTTTGGTTTTTCTTCAGGGGCTGCTGGTTCTGCAACAACAGATTCATCAACCTCCATCATCAAAAGTACACTACCTTTAGCTATATTATCGCCAAGGGCTACTTTGAGTTTAAGGATTTTCCCTGATTCACTGCTGGGAATTTCCATTGATGCTTTATCAGATTCAACCGTGATCAGCGAATCTTCCACTTGAATAACATCGCCGACAGCCACTAAAAGTTCAATGACTTCAACTGACTCAAAATCACCAATATCGGGTACTACGATTTCTTTAATAGACATTGCGTAGCCTCCTAACCCGACTGATTCATAGGGTGAGTGGAGTTTCTGGAAAAACGGCCTAAAAAGTTTGGACAAATATCCTGAAAAGCATAGCCATAGCTATGGTTTGAAGGATTTTGTTCAAAATTTGACGGCAGGTTTTTCAGAAAACCGCTCAGGAAAAAGATGTAGTTTTTAAGTTTATGCATTTTGCTGGTTTCCAGATGATGTTTATGCAGTTTCTATTTTCCGACCCTGTGAATTATTCGGGTCACGCTCTTAGCGGGTTGATTTTATTAGTTTTTATGCCGTACTTCTTAATCGCATCAGCCACCTTCGCTGCAGGCAATGAGCCTTCATCTACCAATGCTTTTAGTGCTGCAACCGTGATTTGGAAACGATCAACCTCAAAGTGCTTGCGTAGCTCGACACGCGTGTCACTACGCCCAAAACCGTCTGTGCCTAATACGGAGTAGGTGCTAGGCATCCATTGGCGTATTTGTTCAGGATATTGTTTGATGTAATCCGTGGCTGCAACGGCAGGACCACGATGCCCTTTAAACTGTTGTGCTACATACGGTATTTTTGCATCTTTTAAAGGATGCAGACGATTCCAGCGCTCAATATCTTGAGCTTCGCGTGCTAATTCATTAAAACTGGTACAGCTCCAAATATCTGCATCGACACCCCAATCTTCCATGAGTAAATCAGCCGCTGCGATAACTTCAAGCAAGATTGTGCCAGAACCTAAAAGCTGAACCTTGTTCTTCTTTTTGCCACCATTTTTGAGCAAGTACATACCTTTGATGATGCCGTTTTTAACCGCCGTACCTTTAGGTAGGGCAGGTTGTACATAGGCTTCGTTCATCGCTGTTATGTAGTAATAAACATCTTCTTGTTTTTCGTACATACGCTTCATGCCGTCATGGATGAGAATTGCCATCTCATACGCATAAGTTGGATCGTAACTGATACAGTTTGGAATCAACCCAGCCTGAACCATGCCGTGACCATCTTGATGCTGTAGACCTTCACCAGCCAGCGTAGTACGCCCAGCCGTAGCGCCGATTAAGAAACCACGCGAACGACAGTCGCCAGCCGCCCAAGCCAAGTCACCAATACGTTGGAAACCAAACATCGAATAATAAATATAGAACGGCACCATATTCACGCCATGCGTACTGTAAGCCGTCCCCGCCGCAATCCAAGATGAGAATGCGCCTGCTTCGTTGATACCTTCTTCTAAAATCTGACCCGTTTTATCTTCTTTGTAGAACATCACCTGTTCTTTATCTTGTGGTTCATAAAGCTGACCAACAGAAGAGAAGATGCCAAGTTGACGGAACATGCCTTCCATACCAAAGGTACGCGCTTCATCGGGTACGATTGGCACAACATATTTACCCATTTTTTTATCGCGGGTAAGCAGGGTGAGTAGACGAACATACGCCATGGTGGTTGACATTTCGCGCTCGCCAGAGCCATCCAAAATAGCTTGGAAGATTTCTAGTGGTGGAACCTCAAGCGGAGCAGCGCTACTTTTTCGCACAGGAAGTGATCCGCCTAATGCTTTACGATGCTCAAGCATATAGTTACGTTCTTCCGAACCTTCTTCTGGGCGAAAGTATTTGGCTGCTGCTGCATCTTCATCGCTTAATGGAATGTTGAAACGATTTTTGAAGGCGATCATTTCATCTTCGGTTAATTTCTTTTGTGAGTGTGTACGGTTTTGACCTTCACCCGCAGACCCCATGCCGTAACCTTTAACGGTATGCGCGAGGATTACAGTGGGTTGATCTTTATGGTTCACCGCAGCATCATAAGCGGTATAAACTTTGTGTGGGTCATGTCCGCCACGGTTTAAGCGCCAAATATCATCATCTGACATTTTCTCAACCATCGCGGCAAGTTCTGGGTAGGCACCAAAGAAGTTTTTACGAACATAAGCGCCATCTTTGGCTTTGTAGTTTTGGAATTCACCATCAACCACTTCAAGCATACGTTTTTT
>CAZSXI010000048.1:0-3221 GCA_964611045.1 uncultured Cocleimonas sp.
CTTTGATCCTGATGCTTTATTGAATCCGGGTAAAGCGATACCGACACTGCACCGCTGTGCCGAGCTGGGAGCGATGCATGTGCATAATGGCGAGCTTCCGCACCCTGATATACCCCGTTTTTAGAAAAACAGGCATAAATATCAGACTTATTTTATCCACCCCCCCTATTTTTTGACGTTTTGTACAACAAACCAGCCGTTAAATTAGTACAAAACGTCAAAAAATAAGGGGGGTGGACTTAAAAAACTGCTTTTTAGAGAGCTTTACACGACAGTTATGACCAAAATTACAAACAATGATATCACCGAGTATCTACAACAGCAGGTAAAGGACGCAATTGCTTCTCGTGAGCCACTTTATATTCACGGTGGTAACAGCAAATCGTTTTACGGCAATAAAGTTGATGCAAAGCCACTCGATATTAGCCAACACACTGGCGTAGTCAGTTATGAGCCGACCGAGTTATGTATTACTGTGCGTGCAGGCACACGTTTAAGCGAAATTGAAGATTTATTGGCAGAGAATCAACAAATTCTGCCTTTTGAGCCACCTATGTACAACGAAAAAAGCACCATTGGTGGCGCAATTTCAACAGGTATCTCAGGTCCGCGCCGTGCTTATACAGGTTCGGTTCGTGATGCTATTTTAGGCGTGCAAATTATCAATGGCGATGGCGATATTGTGAATTTTGGCGGACAAGTAATGAAGAATGTTGCAGGCTACGACCTGTCTCGTCTCATGGTTCGTTCGCAAGGCACTCTGGGAGTAATCCTCAATGTTTCACTGCGTTTATTACCCAAACCTACACATGATATAAGCCTTGGCTTTGAGGCTTCGGCAACCGAAGCGATCGAATATTTTCAAAACCTTCGTATCCAGCGACTGCCCATCAGCGCAACAGCTTGGTATGACAATCAAGCATATATTCGCTTATCAGCATCTGAAGCGACTACCAAAAATAGTCAAAAGAGATTGGGGCTTAAACAACTAGAAAGCGACGAATCTCTTTGGCAAGAACTTCGCGACCACAAGCATGCATTCTTTAAAAAATTCGACAAACCATTATGGCGCTTGTCTTTGCCACCTGCTGCTGGAAACTTATCAAATATTGACGACAACCAGCTTATCGAATGGGGCGGCGCGCAACGCTGGTTAAGCACTAACGCACCAGCAAATATTGTTCAAGGCTTGATTAGCAAACAAGGCGGGCATGCAACACTGTTTCGCAGCAGTGTGCCTGACACTCAAATATTTCCTGTACTTGAGCCCGTGTTATTCAGATTACACAAGCAGTTAAAAAACAAGATGGATCCTCACGGAATTTTTAATCCAAATCGAATCTACCAAGGTCTTTAAGGGAATTAAGAAATGAAAACTGAGCTTGTAGATTCTTTTCGAAATTCAGAAGATGGAAAAGTAGCCGAAGAAATTCTGCGCGCCTGCGTGCATTGTGGGTTTTGTAACGCAACCTGCCCGACTTATCAGCTAATAGGTGATGAAAATGACGGACCTCGTGGGCGCATTTATCTCATTAAACAAATGCTTGAAGGCAAGGAAGCGAGTGCTTCAACTCAACTGCATTTAGATCGCTGTTTAACCTGTCGAAACTGTGAAACAACCTGTCCTTCTGGTGTGCAATATTCAAAACTATTGGATATTGGGCGAAAACATATTGAAACGCACTCACCCAGAAAATTTAATGAGCGTTTAACAAGAGCGCTGTTAAGAAGCGTTTTGCCCTATCGTAATCGTTTTGGCCCACTACTAAGCGTTGGTCGGCTATTCAAACCTATTTTACCTGCAAAAATAAAATCCAAAATGCCACGCAGAGTCGCAAAAGGAAGCATACCCGTTGCGGAGCATAAACGCAGAATGCTAGTACTAGATGGCTGCGTACAACCCGCATTGTCACCTGATATTAATGCAACCACCGCAAGAGTATTACACAAACTGGGCATATCGCTGATCACACACAAAAAGGCGGGGTGTTGTGGTGCAGTTAGCCAACACTTATCCGCAGAAGATGAAGCCTTAGTGTTTATGAAAAATAATATTGATGCTTGGTGGTCAGAGATTGAAAGCGGTGCAGAAGCCATTGTGATGACAGCTAGTGGCTGTGGTGCAATGGTGAAAGACTATGCCCATCATTTACGTAATGATGCAAAGTATGCAGAAAAAGCACAACGCGTCACTGAATTATGCAAAGATATTTCTGAGATTATTATAAATGAGGATCTTTCATCTTTAAAAGTGAATGGAACAGAAAAGATTAGCTGGCACCCACCCTGCACCTTGCAACATGGGCAAAAAGTTAATGGCGTAGTTGAGAAAATACTGAGTAGCTGTGGCTATGAGCTATTAGCCGTGAATGACCAGCATTTGTGTTGTGGCTCGGCAGGCACATATTCAATTTTACAACCTGAAATTTCACAAAAACTTCAATCTAATAAAATTAAAAATTTACAAGAAAGAAAGCCTGAAATGATTGTAACGGGCAATATAGGCTGCCAAACACATTTACAAGAAGTCAGCGACGTACCCGTGATTCATTGGATACATCTATTGGATAGGTAGAGACCTCAGCATAACTCAGGTGACGAGTAATAAACTATTCATCATCAGAAAACCACTAACTAGGAGAAATAGCCTCTAATAAATCATGTGCCTGTTGTCTTTGCTCATCACTCCCTTCTTCCATTATTTCGGTAAGAATATCCAACGCAGATTGGGTATCTTCTGCCTCAATATATGCACGGGCAACATCTAGCTTTACACTGGTTTCCAGCGAGCTTTCTTCCAGTTCATCAACACTGTTTTGAAACTCAGCAACATTACCTTCATAGGGTTCAATATATCCTGCTTCATTTATTTTAACGGCTTCATCAGCTTGTGATAAATGCTTTTTCTTGCCAAACATATAAAACAAAAACAGCCCAAACAATACTAGCGGGAGAAGCCAGGCCAGTTTTAATAAAATATTCGTTGAAGGCTCAAGTACTATCTGATCAGCATTTTCTTTTGTAATATTTTTACCATCCAGAACTTCTTGTAAATTTTCTACTTTTCGCTCTAAATCAGTATTTGATTTTGAATTTTCTGCTAACTCACTTTTTGTTTTATTTAGTGCTTGTTGTAGTAGCTTATTTGACGTCGCTAACTCTTTGGCTGAATCACCCCTGACGCTTGATTGTTGATCATTATTTAGCGATTTTTTTAAGGA
>CAZSXI010000048.1:3321-5047 GCA_964611045.1 uncultured Cocleimonas sp.
TAAATTTCCAGCTAGTCCAAATCTAAAAAATCGAGCATGTTCTGATAATAATTCACTTGCCTTCTCAGGAGAAATATCTTGTAAATCACTCTCATCAGGCAATATTAAACGCTTACCTCTTAATAAAAAGTTAATATTTCCACCCTTAAACGCACGAGGGTTTTTGATAAGAATACCTACGAGCAACTGCCCCCTTGAAAGCTCTGAATTTGGATAATATTGCTTAACAATAGTATTTACGTTATCTGATGACTTGACCCGATAGCGCGTTTCTGCAGAGAGTGTTTCAACCACTAGCAAAGAAACAACCAAGAACACGACAAGTGAGCTAAGCATTGCTCTGATAGCACGAGTAGTTTGTTGGGAAATTATCATAATTTAATAAACTTGCCAGATATGGGGAATGCGATTATACAAAGTAATAGCACACTGTATATTTATACTTGTCGTTGTAATTATAAATAGGGGAGCTTTTCTGACAGTCGGAACTTGAATGAACTATTTAGGAGCTTTTTAATGAACAACCACAGGCAAATTTTCAATAATTTCTAATACTGATGTAAATCGCTCTGCGGGGTCTTTTGCCATCATTTTATCAAGCACTGGCTGAAAGACATCTAACTCATTAGGGAAAACAGGCACAGGAGCCATAATATGATACATCATCAATTCATGTGCCTGTGTTGCAAAATAAGGTTTATGTCCTGTTAGTAACTCATAAAAAATGACACCGAGACTGTAAATATCAGAGGCCTGAGTGCATGCATCACCGCTAATTTGCTCAGGGCTTACATAATGAGGAGAACAATGTAGCTCACTCTCAATCACAAAACCTGCATCTAATAGAATTCGTTTAGAAACGCCATAGTCCATAAGCGCCAAACTCCCATCACCGCGTAGCATAATATTATCTATTTTAAGATCACGATGGATTAACCCTGCTTCATGCACTACATCCAATGCCATCACAATTTCTTTAAACCATTCCAGTGCATGGGTCTGAGGTAAAACATCACCACAACTATTTAAAGATAATCTCAAGGTTCCATGCTGCATGTATTCCATGACTAAATAGAATGCTTGATCACTTACTCCGCCTTCATAAAATCGAACTAATCCCTTAGAACGTAGGCTACATTGCTTTTCAATATGTGCTAAAAACTGCTGAACGGTTTCTCCCGACAAAGCACTGGGTTTAAATTTAAACCGCTTTACCGCTGCAAGCTCACCTTTTGGGCTCTCTGCACGATAGATTACAGCTTCATCACTATCATGAAGGACTTCTATTAAACTCCAAGCTGCTAGTTGTAGAGGATATTGAGAAAGGTATCGTCTCAATTGCAAAAAAACATCTATTTTTGCCGATAAGTCGGACAATGCCTTCCATACGATGACCTCAGCACCCTTTTGATCGAAGTTCTTTTTAACCTGTTTTTCATTAGTGATTAACAGCTCATAATCACCAACATCAACCTCTCCATGTTGGAGCTGAGAAAGTGAAATATCGTTGGTATTTGCGTTAGGGATTTTTCCCGCAAGAAGGGACAGCATATCGGACGATATACGTTCATTTTGGACCAACAATAGTGACAAACTCACTTTGGCATTCCTCCTATGCCACCAAGTGTAGGACACAATCAAGAAATTATCTGGAACATTTTTTATTATGCAAAAAGGCTTCTTGACATTTATTAGAGGCTCTATGATAATGCGCCGTTCCGTGGGT
>CAZSXI010000048.1:5147-10412 GCA_964611045.1 uncultured Cocleimonas sp.
ACCCCTCCTTGCCACATTAGCTTAAGGCTAAACCTAAGTATAATGCGGCCAACTTGTCCATAAGGAGATACTATGAGACATTACGAAGTTGTCGTTCTGGTACACCCAGATCAAAGTGAACAACTACCTGACATGCTAGACCGTTACCGCAAATTGATTGAAGGTAACAAAGGATCAATCCACCGTCTTGAAGACTGGGGTCGTCGTCCACTAGCTTACCCAATTGTAAAATTACACAAAGCGCATTACGTGCTAATGAATATCGAGTGTGATACAAACACCCTAAGTGAGTTGGAAGACCTATTCCGCTTTAACGATGCTGTACTTCGTAACATGGTTATACGCCGTGAAGAAGCAGACACTAAGCCTTCAATGCTAAGCAAAGAAGCCGAAAAGAAAGCTGAAAGAAAACAGCAGCGTAGATAATTTACAGTTCATTCTGTAAAGAATAGGAGAATAACCATGTCACATCGTTTCCGTCGTCAAAAATTTTGTCGCTTTACCGCTGAAGGCGTTAAAGAAATCGACTACAAAGATTTAGATACACTAAAAGCTTTCATTACCGAAACCGGTAAAATTGTACCTAGTCGTGTTACAGGTACTAAAGCAAAATACCAGCGTCAACTAGCAACTGCTATCAAACGCGCTCGTTTCCTTGCTTTGATTCCTTACACCGATCAGCACAAATAAGTTCTTAGACAAGTTTTTTTAGACAAAGTATAGAGTACAAAAAGATGGCCAGCTTTATTATGGCGGGCCGGATACAAGCAGCAATATTTGTCGTTTTATCCACCCTCATTTCTTTATTACTACCGCCGCTGATTGTTTTCAGTAATGCATCGATTGCATTGATAACACTTCGCAAAGGTTGGCAACAAGGAATCTTATACTCACTACTAGCAATAATAACGCTGGTGATAGTAAGCGTATTACTAAAACAGCAAGCCAGTAGTGGATTTTTAGCAGGTTTAGCAACTTGGTTGCCCGTGGTACTGATAGCCAGTGCCTTAGCCATGACAAAATCATGGAGCAAAACTTTACAGCTAACTTTGTTATTAAGTGTCGCAGGCGTTTTATTGTTTCACCTCACGCACCCAGATGCAGCCGCATATTGGGAGCCTATGTTAAAACAAATAAAACCTATGCTTCAACAAGCCTATCAACTAAGTGACAGCAAGCTTGATGAAACCATCAATAATGCCGCAACTTGGATGACAGGGATATTTGCAGCAACACTTGCAATCATTGCGATACTCTCGCTAATGATTGCTCGTAACTGGCAATCCATGCTCTACAACCCAGGTGGTTTTGGAGAGGAGTTTCGCCAGATAGCTATTGGCAAGCAAGCATCCATTGCTATGCTTGTTGGCATTACACTTGCTGTGATAACTACAAACCAATTAATTATCGAATTGATAATGATTGGTGTGGCTGTTTTTATGTTTCAAGGCTTGTCCTTAGTGCATAGTATCGTAAAGCAACGAGAGATGAGTGTTCGTTGGTTGATCGGGCTTTACGTGTTGATGTTTTTGTTGCTCATACAAATGATTGTACTGCTTGCAACCTTTGGCTTAGTCGATAATTTTGCCGACTTCCGCCGTCAGGTTGCTAAGAAAATTAAATAAATATTAAACGACCTTTGGGTCAATTAAGGTGAATACCATGCAAGTAATTTTAATGGAAAGAATCGAAAATTTAGGTGCATTAGGCGATATCGTTGATGTTAAGTCAGGCTTTGCGCGTAACTTCCTCGTACCACAGAAAAAAGCTAAAACTGCAACAAAATCAAATATTGCAGAATTTGAAACACTTCGTTCTGATCTTGAGAAGAAAGCCGCTGATGTAACTAAAGCTGCTGAAGATCGTCTGGTAGCTATCAACGGTATTGGTGACTTAGAAATCGAAGTAAGAGCAGGCGTTGGTGGAAAGCTCTTCGGTTCTGTTTCTAATAACGAAATCGCTGAACTCGTTACTGCTAAAGGCGTGGCAGTTGAACGTCGTGAAGTACGTATGCCAGATGGTGCTATCCGCAATATCGGCGAATACGAAATCCTTATCCACCTACACGGTGGTGTTGAAGCCACTGTAAAAGTTAATGTTGTTGCTGATGCAGATAGTGATATGGAAGAAGTAGAGAAGCAGGTTATCGGCACATTTACTGATGACATTATGCCTCTTAACTAAGCCAAGCTAAGAAATAAAGTTCTATATAAAAAAGCCCGTTGTTCTTGATAGAACAACGGGCTTTTTTATGTACTTTTTTACCCTTCACTGAATCTTGCTATAAATAGAGACCTTTTATTACCCACCCCCCTTATTTTTTGATGTTTTGTACATTATTTAAAATACAAAACAGCAAAAAATAAGGGGGGTGGGTCAGGGCTAACGCATTAAAAGTAACCAAATTTGTAGGTTCGTTAAAGTTTGGTGTATTAAAATCCGTTCTTGAGTAATTTTACGTGCCCTTCGACAGGCTCAGGGTACTGCAATGGAGTTCTACAGAGGAAATAGCAGATCCCTGAGCTTGTCGAAGGGTTCGTGCAGGATTCTAATACTATAAATCATTGATTATTAGCATCTTTTTAATGCGTTAGCCCTGGGGGGTGGGTATAGAAACTACGTTAAAAAACCAATCGGAAAGAGATTTTATATTCTAGCTGCAGTCTTAGTCATCACTTTTGACATTAAAGGCATTAAAACTTTACGAATTGGCAACGGTAGCTTTGCAGCACCCGCTTCAACAGCAATATCTGCATGGTGTGCTTCATCCGTCTTCATTTGCTGCAAAATAGCCAAGCTTGGCGCATCATTTTGAGAGATCTTTTCAATATGCTCATCCAAATGCCTGACCACTTGATCTTCGGTCTCTTTTACAAAGCCTAAACTCCACTTATCACCGACTAATCCAGCCACAGCACCGATTGTGAATGACCCCATATACCAGAGTGGGCCAAAATAGCTTTTATGCCCATCCAGCTCATCTAAACGAGTTTCACACCAGTTTAAGTGATCATTCTCCTCCATGGCTGAGCGCTCCATCTGCTCGCGAATATCCTCACGTTTAGCCGTGAGAGCCTGACCTCGATATAAACCCTGCGCCGACACTTCACCCGCATGGTTAATTCGCATTAGTTTAGCCGAAAATTTGCGCTCTTCTTCTGATAGTTTATTTTCTACTTTTATACCAGCCGAAGGATTTGGACGCTCGGTCGCAGGCGCAAGCGTATGAACTGTGCGTAAAGCTTGATCGACTTCATTGATCAGCTTATCTAACATATTTAACTTACGCATAACTCACTTCCTCTCCCATTTAAGCGATAGACTGAATAAAATAGAAAGTTATTTCTTTTCTCTTCGTGTCAACATATCAACAATTTTCATTAAATTCTCTTCTCCACCTGCCACATACGGGCTAGTACGGTATTTGCCATTGATGATAAGCGTAGGCACTGATTGCGCTTGAGAAGCTGCACTAATCTCTTGCGCCCGCTTAAGCTTGGTGCGATATAGCATTGATGTTTTAGCTTCTTGTATTTGCGCTTCTGAATAACCTAATTGCACAAAAAAACGATTTACTGCGCTAGCGGTATTTAATCGGCGTTTTTGCTCGTGTATCGCTTGAAAGATTTTCATGATTAAACCTTTCTCACCCTTAGGATCAAGCATTTCTGCTAAATAAAAGGTCCTTGCATCTGCTGCCCAACTTGGGTTCAACATAGCAGGTACTTGGGTAAACTCTACATAATGAGGGTGGTTCTTTTTATACTCAAGCATCGTAGGCTCAAGACTGTAACAATGAGGGCAACCCAACCACATAAGCTCAATAACCTCTACTTTGCCTGCAGTTGCATCTGTTTGCATTTCAGGAAATATTTCAAAATAATGTACTCCTTCAACAAACTCTGATTTTTCGGTCACTTGCTCAACTTTTGCAGCTACCTTTGTAGTTACAGCCTCACTCGCATCAGTCGTTGTTGCGATTGCCTTTTTTATCACAGGCTCTACTTTTTTAACCTCTATTTTTTTAGCATCTGATGAAGATGAGCCACACGCTGCTAAAAAGAGTAATGCCGCCAGTGAAATTGAAGACGTTTTAAATATATTATTCATTGTTAATCCTATTTGAAATATTAGTATTTTTGTATGACTTTGTATTGTATCGCAAAGTTCACTTTTATTCTAATGAGAAACCCTCGCCCCCGAGCAAACAACCAAGGCATAGCCAGTATTACTCAGGCTTCATGTACGCTATATATGCTGCTACAGATGCAATATCTTCATCATCCATTTGCTTTGCAATATTACGCATTTGTGGAGGAATATCATTACTTCTTTCTTTTGAGCGAAAAAGCTCCATCTGCTTAATAATATAATCCATATTTTGACCAACTAAACGTGGGTACTTACCCGACCCATCACCCATTCCATCTTTACCATGACATGCTGAGCAGGCAGGTATTCCATATTCTATTCGTTTACCTGTAAAAATCTCCTCACCTATTTTCAAATCAACAAACTCATGATTTTTAATGCTTTCAGGGGTGTTTTTGTTAAGCATTTTTTGACGAGAGAAGTACTTTGCAAGGCTAGCAAGCTCCTTACTTGATGGAAACTCTCTGACTATTTGTGTCATCTCTTCATTAATGCGCTTACCTGTTCTAAAGTCCTCTAATTGACGGGTAATATATTGTTCATTTAAACCTGCAATATTAGGCCATTCTTGGTTAGGGCTATTACCGTCAAAGCCATGACATTCAGAACAATTTAAGATGTAACGCGAGCCATCTACTTCCGCTTCGATTTTTTTACCAACCTTTTCAACTTTCTCTGCTTTTTTTGCTATTTTCTTGTTTTTATTTTCAGCGCTTACAACTGAAAAGCTAGTTGATAGCATGAGGCTTAAAATAAAAATGCCTAAATTTGATAACTTTAATTGTATCTCCACGATACGCCCCTTGTTTATAATTATTAGAGACCTTTGCGCGAGAGTATGGTGAGAGAGAAAATAGCGTAATTTATCAGGTTTTTCTTAGAAATGAGGTTAACAGCAGGGCTATTGGCCGATTTTTAAGAGAAACCTGAGGAATTCAAGCCTTTTTTATTCGTCATATCTCTCGTGTGAGATATCTGTGATCCATTAATACCACATTGTATAAAATTTACCCAATAAAAAGGGTGATAAAATCACCCTTTTTATTAAAACCAATTTAAATATCAATTAATCATGTAGACCTGAGATGTATTCTGCAACAGCATCCATTTCAG
>CAZSXI010000049.1:0-10389 GCA_964611045.1 uncultured Cocleimonas sp.
CCATGCAGGTTTGTGGTGATAAATCACAGACGTGGGTATGTAGTTATAATCCTCCCGGAAACTACATAGGCGTTAGACCTTATTAATGGATTACTTTTGTAATGCAGTTGCTTTATACTCATTATTATAATTAATGAGTGGCACGGAATAATTTTTATGAAAGTACTAAAAAGTTTATTTATAATATTTTTAAGTGTAGGAATACTCTCTACACTACCTCTTAAAGCTAATCCTTCTGAAATCAAAATAGAAGGCTTAAAGGCACATAATTTAGTTAGAACTAAGCATGGGCAACGCCCTTTTGTATGGTCAGAAGACTTGGCTCAAATATCTCAGCAATGGGCTGATAAGCTCGGTAAAAGTTGTAAAATAGTTCATCACCAAGGCGAGCTTCCTTTCGGTGAAAATCTTTACATTTCATCTGCCCCAGTCAGTATCAACAGCGCAATTCAGGCATGGGCAGATGAAGAAAAATCATATGACTACAAGTCCAATAAGTGTGAGTCATCAAAAGAATGCGGACACTTCACTCAAATGGTTTGGAAAGGTACTACTGACGTAGGCTGTGGTTCTTCGAGGTGTAGTAATAATTCACAAATCCATGTTTGCAGTTACTTCCCTGCAGGGAATATTATTGGTGCGAGACCGTACTAACGTATATTTTTTGAATACATCATTAATATATAAATCAACACCATTCCAATACCCATTAGAGTTCCAGCTAAAATCAATGGCATATTATAGTTGCCGCTGGCTTCTGCCATCATGCCTGATAAGGCTGGCGCAATAATTTGTGCGGTGCCATAACTCAATGTTAACTTCCCCATAGGCTTTGCTGGTTTTGTTGGAAAGAACTTGCCCACCATGGTTAGCATCAGACTCACAATCCCAATAAACGTAGCGCCAAATAAAATACCACTGAGTAAGACGGCAGTGAAGCTGTGATCAAACACAGGAATTACAATCCCGATAATATTTATCCCGTAGGCAATAAATAGGGCTTTCAGCTCGCCAACTTTTCTTGCCACGCGATCCCAAAATACGCAAGCAGGCGCTGCTGCTAAACCTGTAACGAGCCAAACGATACTTCCATTACCTTGTAAAGTTGGTTGGTTTTCAACAATGGCAACCAAAAATGTCGCACTAATCACATAACCAAATCCAGCACAAAAATAAGCAGCAAACAGTATCACCATCCAGCTTTTTGTGGGTGGCTTATCAACCAGCTTTTCACCCGTTTGAGTAAGTTGAGAAGTATCAGGTACAGGTAGCCAAAACCAAGCAGGAATCGCGAAAGCAATACCAACAACCGCAAAAATTTGCCATTGTTGTGACCAATCAAAATGGTCTGTAATAAGCAATGCCACAACAGCACTTAGCGCAATACCTAAACCAGCACCACCAAAGTGTATTCCTAGCTCGGCGCGATGTCCGTTTCTCAGCATCCAATTAAGGATTAAACCTGACCCCATCAATAAGCCTGCAGCAGAAGCTAAGCCTGCTAAAAAGCGCATCACTGACCAAAGAATATAATTATCGGCAAGCGCCATTCCAAGGGTAGATAAAATGGCAACTATTAAACCCGCTCGGTAAAGCGCAAACTTAAGTTTTAAACTATTGATAGATGCTGTGATTAACACCCCAGTCATATAGCCCATGTAGTTAATAGATGCTAACCAACCGCCTGAAGTATTGTTAAGAAAGGTTTCATCCATCATCACTGGCAATAAAGGCGTGAGAGAAAAACGAGCAACGCCCATGGTTAGTATTAGAGCAGAAAGCCCTGCTAACATGACTTTAAAATATTGGGTTTTTGACGTCATATTTTATATATATTTAGAGCTGATCCAGCTCGTGAAATAAACTTTCCAAGCCTCAAAATTAATATCTATGTGCCCGTAAGGCCCGATTGTTTAGCGTATAAAAACTAGCGTTATTTCCCAATAGAAAAACTACCCAAATAGGTGACTACATTATTCTAGGATATAACGTATATTATAGTTGTTTAACTGGTTAAAAATATGAGAGTTTAATGTTTGGTTCTAAAAATAATCAATATACAGTTTTCGTCGATATTGCGGATAAGCCATTATCGAAAGAAGAACTCGCGCAGAAGAAAAGCCGTTTGAAATCTTTCTATATCAGTAATATGAGCTTTATTTTTGCAATTTTAGTCTTAGGTATTGCCGTTGGCGTATAGAGACTGGGTTAAAACAAAAGCAAAATTAAATAAACTCAGAAAATAAATTATTGACTCAAAACCTGAAAAGTTTGCGTAACACTATTCCCTTTTTCATCCACCAGCGTCAATCTGTGTTTGCCCTCATTCACCCAAATAGCTTGCTCATGATAGGTTTGGGTTGTGCCTAAAAAAGTATTATCCAAATGCCAAAAAAGTTGCGCTTGTGTATTTTGGTGAATGGCTTTAAACAGTGTTTTTCCACGCTTGCCGGCTAGTTCTCTGGGGATATAAATTTGCGTGTTTCTACGCGGATAAATAAGTGAAATAGGGCTACCTGCTAATGCCGTTTCCACGTGCTGACAATCTGAACGCCACTCGGGTAATGGCTTGTAATTGGCATGATGTTGTTTGTAGTAATAGGCTTGATCGGGTGGTAAGACAAACCAACTTTTTTGTTGCATATTGCTGACGGATTCGCAGTTGCCGTGTACGCGAAGATTGCTGTTTTTATCTAAATGTACGCGTTGGTGATTGGGCGTTACACGATCAAAGTGGCTGTTGATAGGGATTTTATAGTCTACCGAGTCACACAAATCATTCGCTAAAAACCCATCATTTCTACACAAGGAAACGGTTTTCATTTGCTCTACAGGTTTTGTAAACCAGCGATTATCTAGGGGTAATAAATTAAAGGTATCGAATAAAATAGGCGCTGCAACTTTCACGCCTGTCATATTGCGTCGCCCTTTTCCTGTGGCGTGTCCGACCCAAACACCCACAGTGTATTGTGGTGTCGTGCCGATTGCCCACGCATCTCTGTGACCAAAACTGGTGCCCGTTTTCCATGCTATTTTATGAGTACTATTAAAGCGCTTCCAGTATGCGCCTGTGCCTGGGCGGTTAACTTGTATCAGCGCATCTAATGTCATCCATGCGCTGGCGGGGCTAATTTCATTGCGTCGTGTGCTGGTGATCTTGCCTTGTTTTAATGCTGTTGGCTGATAGTAGTTTTCAGTGTCATTTTCACGGTCTTGCTGTGCGCGGTTGGCAAGGTTGGCATACATACTGGTTAATTCCCATAGCGTGCCTTCTGCTCCGCCCAAAATTAACGGCAAGCCGTATTCGCGTGAACGACGGTGTAGGGTACTCATGCCCATTTGGCGTAAGCTGGCTAAAAAGCTTTCGACTCCATGATAGCTCAACATATTCACCGCAGGGATATTTAAGGAGCTTGCCAATGCTTGTTTGGCGCGCACTGCACCACGAAATTTACGGTCATAATTTTTAGGGCGATAGCCTGTAAACCGTACCGAAGTATCTGCCACTAATGTCTCGGGGAGTATTTCCCCTTGCTCAATCATACGCGCAAAGAGAAATGGTTTGAGTGTACTCCCCGTACTCCGTGGGCGACGAATCATGTCGATGGCTTGCCCGTTTTTTATTGCATTGTCAACGGGAGCATTACCGACATAGGCTTTGGTTTCAAAGGTTTTATTATCGATGACTAATACTGCAAAGTTATGAATATCTTTAAGTGCTAAAACTTCACCTTGGTACTTGGCAACTTGGTTTAAGCGTTGCTGTAAGACGTAATCAATTGTGGTGTTAAAGCGTTGTTGCTTGTTATTTTCTTTAACCAATGTATCTAATAAATGCGGAGCCATGCGTGGCAGTGGTTTTGGTTTTTTAGGCAAAGTTTCGGTAATGGCTAATTGATAATCTAGCTTGCTAATTTTTTCTTGCTCAAATAATCGTTTTAACAAACGATCACGTTTGGCTTTGAGTTCGTCACGCTTTCGGCTGATGTGAATCATCGCTGGACTATTGGGTAATACCGCAAGCATGGCACTTTCTGCCCATGAAAGCTTTGCAGGGTCACGCCCAAAATAACGCCACGAAGCAGCTTCTAGTCCCACCACGTTCCCCCCAAAAGGCGCGTGGCTGGCATATAAATTTAGAATTTCATCTTTGTTATAACGTGTTTCTAGTCGAAGTGCTTTGAAGGTTTCTACCACTTTTTCCCACAGGGTTCGTTGTGGGTTGTGTGAGGCCAAACGAATCACCTGCATCGAAATAGTACTGCCACCGCTAACAATTCTACCCGCGTTTAAATTGAGTTTAAGAGCGCGCCCAATAGCAAGGGGATCAACCCCAATATGCGAATAAAAACGTTTATCTTCAAAAGCAACAATACTGGTTTTAAATTTATCAGGAATTTGTTTCAGCGGAGGGAAGCGCCATTGCTCATCTTTAGAAATATGAGCACCGAGGAGCTTTCCCTCTTGGCTCAACAAAATACTAGAGACTGGCGTTTTAAACAATGGCTCAGGAAGACAGAAATAGAAGGTGATGCTGGTAATTAGGAGTAAAAGTGCCAGCCAAAACTTCTTTAGGCTGAGTATTTTCATACTTGCTCCCTCTCCCTAGCAGGGAGAGGGCTGGGGAGAGGGTAGAAACTCAAAGATAATAAATTTTTAGAACTACCTACCGCCTCCCTAACCCTCCCCCTGCTAGGTGGAGGGGACTTTCTATTCAAATTGAGGTTTTTATAAGTCCACCCCCCCCTTTTTTTGCCGTTTTGTATTTTAATTAGCCTGTTTATTGCTCTAGCTAAAGTACAAATCGAGTAAAAAAGGGGGGGGTGGACTATAAAAACCCCTACAAAAAGGCTAATTAGAGCCATTTACTCGGTAACTTCGGCTCTAATCCACTTCTCAAGCACCTTTTTGCCTTCAAAATGAATAAAAAGCCAGCGTGAGTTATCGCTCGCTTTCTTTTGGTTGAGCACTTTAACCTTGTCACCAGAAATTAGGTACATTTTGGTGCGTGTGGTTTCATCGGCATCATCGTAGAGCCATGCTTTAGTTACTTTGATGGTGATTTGCTTAGGATCATGGGCTGCATCAATTGCGTCAGCAGGTGCGGTGGCATTTTTATCAACGATTGCTTTAAATTCTTCCTCGGTTTTAACAATATTAATCCACTGCCCTTTTTGGCGTGCACGCACATTGCCGTCATACATTGCCTCAACATTGATTGCTGGTAGATAGTAGCGCCCTTTATAAGCAGCAGTGGCAAATAATTTAAACTCTTTTGATTCGCCACTCTTGAGCGAGAAATAATAGTGAATGCGGTCATCTCTAATATCACGATAATCAAAACTACTGGTATTTGATGCGTGGGCATCTGCTGAGTGAATCTCCATACCTGCAGCCACGGGAATGGTCAGCGCAATATTCTCTAAATCACGTTTGCTGGTATTTGAAATGTTAGCGGTAAAGCGAACATCACTACCTTGTATGGCAGGCTTGCCATTGAGTGGATACCATTTTTTAGGGTTCACATCATCACGAATGGCGTAGACGGTTTTTAGGTTTAAACCTTTCTGCATACTCTGCTCGCTACCCGCGTTCGGCACACCTCGATTAACCAGTGTTGCAAAGAGTTTTACACCGCTGGTATTTTCGAGCTTAAATTTGCCATTTGCTTTTGTGAGCTGAACACTTGAGATTGGCTTGTTGCTATTGATCTTACTGTCAGTGCCTTCTTGTGTAAGTGTTGCAGAAAAATTGCTGGTGTCACCGTCTAAATAGCGTGAAACACTCATCAATGCCCATGCGATTCCTTGGGTGCTTTGAAACTCATCACCACTCATTTTATCAGCAATTTTTTCAAGTAGTTGGTTAGCATCTTGTTTTTTACCTAAAGCGATTAAACTTTCAAGTTGCAGACCTAAATCACCTAAGGTTGAGCTAAAGGTTTTATCAACGCTGTTGACGGTTTCTACACTGGGCAACAGCCCTTGAATAACCGCTTTTGCAGCATCAGGTTGCGAGGCACTTTGGTAGGCAGATGCTAATAACCAGCGTGCTTTTTTATTTAACTTGCTGGATTCGCGCAGGCGATTCATTGCACCCATTTGAGGCTTGCTCGCCAATGCCAATACGTATAAACGGTAGGCTTGGGTGTGCGAATATTTTTCGCTACCCGCAGTATATTGCTGAGCTTTATCAATCTGTACGCTTAGCCAATTATTGAGCAAACCATTAGGAATCAAATAGCCTTTTTTCTGCGCTTCAATTAAGAAGTGTCCTGCATAAATACTTGACCAGTCATTCTGCTGACTGCCGCCTGGCCAATAGCTAAAGTCACCTGAGCCACGCTGAAATCGTTGTATACGCTCAATGGCTTTTTGGATGTGGTGCTCTGCTTTTTGTTGTTTTTTCTTATCCAAATTCATCACGTTGCCAAGGTAAAGCTGAGGGAATGCGGATGAAGTGGTTTGCTCCAAACAGCCATGCGGATAGCGGATCAGATAATTTAAACGGCTATCTAAATTCAAAGAAGGAACAGAGGATAATTCAAGCGTGGCATTGTTGGTGCCAGTTAGTCCAAAGGCTTCTGCTTGGTCGGACCAACTTGTACCTGCCTCTATCACTTTGCTTATTGTGCGCGTGGTTTCTGGGTTGGCACGACGAATATCTAGATAGATATCCGTTGTGGAAATATGTTCATCATTAACACCTGCTGTGGCAGTAAAGCGTAGATGTGTTTTACCTTCTCTGCCTGCAGTTTGTAGTTTTATAAAGGCAAGTTTTTCGCCTGTTTTGCTAAAGCTGACTTGCTTTTTTGCACCACCGACTACGCTGATTAAATCATCCGTTTCAATATTGATGCTTACCTCTTTGATAGATTCATCCAAGGCAAACAGAGTAACGGGTACAGACACCTCTTCATCAGGGCCTAATACGCGAGGAAAACTAGCCTGCATCATTAAGGCTTGGCGAACGAACACAGATTTTTGGGCTTTACCGTAAGCACCTTTTTCACCTGCCACTAACATCACACGCACCGCACCTAAATAGGTGGGTATTTTAATTTCGTGCTCTACGGTTTTGCCTGCTTCTAATGTGAACGGACCAAGAAATTGAACAACAGGCGGGAAGCGACGTTTTTTACTATCTTCGTTATCTGATTCAGCATCATCGCCACCACCGAGTGCTAACATACGTTCTAGCTTTCCGCCGTATGCGCCAATCACTTCATCAAACAAATCCCATGTTTTAATACCTAGCGCTTCTTTGCTGTAGAAGTGCCTGTGCAAGTTAGGTGTTTTAAAGGCGGTTAAACCCAATAAACCTTCATCAACAATCGCGAGCGTGTAGTTCATGGTTTTACCCGTTTCTTCACTCACCGTAATGATTTGTTTTGAGTCTGGCTTCCATTCATCATCTGCCATGATTTTTGGTTTTAAGTAAGTGGCAGGGTCAGCAACTTCGATGGGGATAATTCCATAGAGACGAATCGGGCGATCATTGTTTTTGTCTTTATGCGGTTGTAACAACGTGATGTGCACGTATGCATTGGGAGACATTTCCGCGGTTATGGGTAGCTCAAATTGCTTGCGATCTTTTCCGACAGCTTCAAACGTTATCCAGCGCTGATCAAGAATGGCACTGCCAGTTTCAACCGTCATTAATGCTCTGCCTTGATTGCTGGCAGGCAGTTGAATAATGGCTGTTTCGCCAACCGTATAGGCTTTTTTGTCAGAGAATAAATTCAGACGGCTTGCCGCGCCACTGCCTTCTTCTTGTGCGCGTCCTGCCCATCCCGGCCAGTCGATATAAACCGTTTTACCCGTACAGTGATTGCCTGCAAGGTCACAGGCCCTAATTAAATAGCGACCCCATTCAGGGTATTTGATTTCAAAATTCCAAGCGCCATTACCATTGGTGGTATTTACGATACTCGATTGAAGTAGGCTGCTATGCTTCCCATCGGCATATGCTGCCAATGAGCTGGCGGATTTATCCCACCACCATTTCCAGTCTATTTTATACAAGCTAACTTTTACTTTATTTAAAGAAACTTCTTCACCTTTAGAACTTAGGCTAGCAATTTTTACCGTGTGTTCAATGTCGGTTAGTAACATACCGCGAGTAGCATCGCCTTTAGGTAGTTTGATACCCACGTAGTTTTCATAAGGGTGATAAGCAATGCTTGAACGGCTAATGCTAAATGCCCCGCCTTCTTCAAATACGCGGGTGGTAAAACGTGCGTTTAGCATTCCTGCGGCATTACCTTTGGGGGCAATATCTTTTTGGAATTTGAGATAGCCGTCTTTATCTAGGCGACCTTTTAGCAATATTTTATCTTCACTTTTTAAGCGACGTGCAGGGTCATCAAACACGTAATCGGTGAATTTATCAAAGCGTGTTTTTTTGCTAGAGAATTGTACCGACACATCGGCTTTTAGATTACTCGCGGTTGCACCGTGCAACCATTGTGAAAACAGTGTCGCTTTGGGCGCACCATCACTGCTGTACAACACAGGTTCTTTGGCGGCATTTGTTCCTGCGTCGTCAAATGATAATTCAAGCTTTAGGCGATTTGGGCGTACCGTTTCTATCATCAATGATTTACTAAAAGAGGCGCCACCAATGAAGGCCTTTGCCATCCAATTCCCCGTTTCTGCGCTTTCTCTTGTTTTAAACTTAAAGGCATAAAATCCCCCAACAGAATCTGTGCTGGTTTTTGTGCTCATCACTGTGCCACGGGGATGAATTAACTGCATGGTAACGGGGTGAGCGGTGGGTATTTTTTTATCCTTGCCCTTTTTTGATGTGTCGTTTAAATCATTTTGTACAACAAATGTTAGATAAATATCATCACCCGGTCGCCATACGCCACGCTCGCCATATATTTTTCCTTTGATGCCTTTTTTGATTTTCTTTCCGCCGACAGGAAAGTGACTAATGGCTAAAGCAGTTTTATTATTGAGCTTGAGATAAGCTGTATCTTCAAATTTTTTGGCAGTTAATAAAAACGGCGTGCCAGATAATTCCATGGTGCTAAAACCAGAACCATCAGATGTAGCTTTTGCTAGTGTCTGACCTTGAAAGTTTGTAACTTCAAAATCAACGCCCGTTAAAGGTTCTGCGGTTCTTAGGTCGGTTGAAATTACACGCAGGTTTCCTTTGCCATCCTTTTTAACAATTAAGCCAATATTGCTCGGGATAAAATTTTGACTAACGGTGGTCTTGTCTTTGTTATAAATAAAGTAAGATTTAGAGCAGGGGTCATGTCTCTTGTCCCAATTGTAGTTATAGTTAGAGCCAGATTCGACATAATCACTGATGCCATCCCATCCACTGTTTTCTTCTACACCGTTATCTTCATAGTCTTTAAGCGGAGCTTCGGAATAAACGCCATAGTCCGATCCATTGGCACTACAGTCATAAGTCGATTGATAGCCATTAATACTTAACGTAAGGCGTAGTAAACCACCTACATGATTTTTCATCATGTCAGTTACATTAAAAGAAAAGCGATTCCATTGATTAGGATCAGCAGGTGTTAAGGGTATTGTTTTACGCCATAGGTAGCGACCAGTACGACGCGTCTCATAATTGCCAGATAACTTATTAACTTGTAAGAACTGACCCATTTTATCAGGGTAAATTTCAAAGGCGGAGACTTCTATCGCATTAACACCAACGGCTTCAAAGGGGATTTCTAGCGTGGTGTTTTCTGGCAGTATCGAGCCTTTACTCGCAAATTTTACTTGTGGTTTGATGTTGTCAAATACGACACTTTCTTCAATTTTATTATCCAGTGTTTTCCCATTTTTAGCTTTTACACCTTCGCTAATTCTAAGCTTAAAACTGCCTGAAAGATTTCTATTGGGATAAACATTAATAGTGTTGCCATCAATGCGTACCTTGTACTTATTTTTGGTGAGTTGTACTAAACCTTTGATGTTCTGGGTGCTATCCAGTTCATCAGAAAAGCGAACCTGAACATAGGGGTTTGTCCCTGCAGTGTGAATCACACGGGTGTCAATTATTTTAAATTCATCAATACTCGGTACCGCAATTTCTTGATTGCCTTGGGTATTAATGTTGATCGGCTTGCCATCCCATGTGAGCTTTATGTCAGTAGCAAACGTTTCACGCTTGATATTGCTAATAATAAAATTATGTTTTTTACCGTTATCTTTATGCGACCATTCTATCGGCAGTTTTTTATCTTGAAGGGTTGCGTTTATGACGGATTCTACCGCCGTAAAATCAACACGGTCAGAAACAAGCAGTTGACCTTTTAGCTGCATTTCTGCTGTTTGATTTTGTGAAGGGTTTGGCGCGGTGGTTAAACCGAAGGTTTTAATTTCAAATTCCAGCGGGATAACATGAAAGCTAAACTTCAGC
>CAZSXI010000050.1:0-10384 GCA_964611045.1 uncultured Cocleimonas sp.
GGGATATGTCTTTTTTCCATGCCTTCTATTTTGTAAGCTTTATGGGAACAACCATCGGTTTTGGTGAGATCCCCTATGCCTTTACCGATGCTCAACGCTTTTGGGCTTTGATTACCATGTATGCAACCGTGATTTCGTGGTTGTACGGTATAGGTGTCTTGTTGAGCGTATTTCAAGACTCTGTTTTTTTGAATCAAATGAAAACGAATAGCTTTTCTCGGCGTATTAAAAATATTCGTGAACCGTTTTATATTATTTGTGGATACGGCGACACGGGTGTACAACTTGCTAAATCGTTGTCGAGCGAAGGAATATTATCGGTCATTATTGATCCCATTGCTGAACGCATTAATGACCTCGAAAGTGAAGATTTTTTAGTACCACCATTGAGTATTTGTGCAGATGCTTCTCAATCAGAAATTCTTGAAATGGCAGGAATTAAACACAAGTACTGCCAAGGCATCGTTACCATTGCTAATGATGATACGGTTAACCTAACCGTTGCTGTGGTCGCGCAATTATTGAACCCTAAATTACGTTTGATTGCGCGTGCAGAAACTCCCGAGGCCGAAGCAAATATATTATCTTTTGGCGCAAACGAGGTGATTAATCCTTTTGAGACATTTGCCTCTCGCCTCTCGCTAGCGCTGCAGTCTTCGAGTTTATATTGTCTTTATGATTGGACCACTTGTGCGTCGGGAGCAAGTATCAAAGAACCTCCGATACTTGCATCAGGCACGTGGATTATTTGTGGTTTTGGGCGTTTTGGTAGTGCCCTCTACGAACATTTAGATGACAGTGATGTGAAATTAAGCATTATTGAATCAGATCGTAAACGACGGGATCTTCCGTCAGGCTCGATTATGGGTCGTCCAACTGAGGCGCCTACGCTTAAAAAAGCAGGCATATTAGATGCCGCAGGTATTATTGCGGGTACAGATAATGATGCGAATAATCTCTCAATATTGCTTACTGCATCAGAACTAAATCCAGATATATTTCGTATAGCACGTCAAAATGAAGATAAAAATAGTCATCTATTTCAAGCCGCAGAATTTGAAATGCTTATGCAACGCGGTAGCATCGTTGCAAATACAATTTTTGCTTTAATACGTACACCTATGCTGGGTGATTTCTTACGTATCGTTTCACGTTTCAAAAAAGATAAAGCAGGGGAAGTGATCAGTCGAATGATCGGTGTGGTAGAAGATGATGTACCAAAGCTGTGGGAATTTAAAGTCACACTAGAAGATGCACCTGCTTTGTATAAAACCATCCACAAAAGACAAGTAACCGTGAGCGAAATATTCCAAGGTGAGACACTACACGGATCAGACCATAGAGAAAAACCACTCTCCGCAATGCCCTTATTTATGAAGCGTGATGAAAGTAATGTGTTGTTACCCGAAGACAATCGTATTATCAGAGTAGGTGATCGCTTCTTAATGTGTGGCACAAGAGACGCGCATCGACAAATGTCTGACTTATTATTTAATATAAATTTGTTAGAAAATGTATTGAGTGGAGAAGAAATTCCAGCAGGTGTATTTTGGCGCTGGATGACGGGAAAGAGTTTGTCTGACGCAAAAGTTACATCGGAGGATGCATCATGAATGATTTAAAAACAGTGAGTGTGGTTTTCGTTTGTATGGGCAATATCTGTCGTTCACCCACTGCTGAGGGAGTGTTTCGTCATGTAGTAAAACAACGAAACTTGCAAGATGTGATTAAAATAGATTCTGCAGGCACGCATGCTTATCATATTGGTGAATCGCCTGATTCACGCTCTCAAGCTACGGCTAAATCTCGCGGGGTTGATTTATCCGCACAACGTGCACGTAAGGCTGAAGCGAATGATTTTGAACGCTTTGATTATGTGATTGCGATGGATCGTTCAAATTATGAAAATCTGAAAGCCTTGGCCTCACAAGAGCAATTGGGGAGACTACACCTGTTTATGGATTTCACTACAGCTTGGGATAATGCCGAAGTGCCTGATCCCTATTATGGTGGCGGTGATGGCTTTACCAATGTGTTTGATATGGTGCAATCAGCATCTGAGGGTTTACTTGAGACTATTGTGAAAAATGATTTATAAATGAGTTTGAAAAATTCGTAATAGCTAGATAAAAAAAAGCCCCACAGACCAAACCAGTCTGTGGGCAATGCCAGTAAGTTAAGAAAAAAGTCCCCTCCACCTTGCAGGGGGAGGGTTAGGGAGGGGGTAGAAAGTTCGACTATAGTGCCATCTTTGAACCTCTACCCTCTCTCCAACTCTCTCCCTGCTAGGGAGAGAGGGCTTAACTTACTGACATTGAGTCTGTGGGGCTTTTTTAATGCGACAATAAGATTATTCTGATTTATCAGTATCTGCTTTTGGAGCGGGTGCTTTAGTCTTAGTCTCAGCGGCAGTACTACGTTTTGTCGTTGTCGTAGTTTTAGCTTTCTTCGTTGGCTTTTTAGGCGCAGCCTCTTTTTTTACTTTTGCAGGCGCTTTCGTTGTAGCTTTTTTTGCAGGTGCTTTTTTCTTTGTAGTGCTTTTTGCTTTAGTCGTAGTTGCGGATGCTTTTTTTGTTTTTTCTGCGGCAGGTTTAGACGTTTCAGTTGTAGATGATTTTCTACGTGTAGTCGTCGTTGTAGTGCTTGCAGTAGTAGTTACATCACTTGCCTTGGCTGTTTTAGACGCTGCAGCTTTCTTTCTTGGTGTTGCCTTTTTAGTTGCTGGTTTAGCATTAGTTTTAGGTTCTACTTTTTTTGCTTTTGCTTTTGCTTTTGTGGCAGTGTCTTTGGCTACAGGTTTAGCTTTTGTTGCTTTTTCACTGGACTCAGGTTTAGGCTGACTACGACGTGTTGAGGTTGTAGGCGCTTTCTCAGTATTCCTCTTGGTAGCTGTTGTAGAAGCTGTTTTACTGGTCGTTGCAGCAGCAGTGGTTGTAGGTGGTGTAATCGCTGGTTCGGTCGTAAAACTTACCTTTTCTGATACGGCATTATTTGTCTTTGGCTTCGTTGCTTTTGGGTTTTTATTTGCTACTGGCTTTTTATTTGCAGATGGGATTTTAATCTCAATTGGAGTTTGATCGTTATTTGCAATAAGCTCTGTTGTATTACCATCCTTTACTGACTTAGCTGTTTGCTTTTTATTGCCACGGTTTGGGTGTTGTTTTTGTGGCGCTTGATTTTCAGCTTTCTGATTATTGCCTTTATTAGCGTTAGGGTTTTTATTATTACGGTTATTCGGCTGGTTCTGTTGCTTAACCTGAGGCTTTTTATTTTGACCTTGGTTATTATTCTGGTTACCTTTTTGATTCGGGTTTTGCTGGTTTTGGTTCTTGTTCTGGCTACCTTGCTTGTTTTGATTACGAGGCTTTTTATTTCGACTTTGGTTGTTGTTATTGCTGTTGTTACCGTTATTAGAACCACGATTTTGGTTATTATTGTTACGGTTACGGTTGTTATTTCTATTACGATTATTCGGGTTGCGATTCGTAGGACGGGCACGCTTCTTAGGCTCTTCTTTAGCTTCTTCAACCTTTTTGCTACCAAACAACGC
The DNA here is from genome assembly GCA_964611045.1 of uncultured Cocleimonas sp. Lineage (GTDB taxonomy): Bacteria > Pseudomonadota > Gammaproteobacteria > Thiotrichales > Thiotrichaceae > Cocleimonas. Next base: position 3,551 of record CAZSXI010000050.1, read on the forward strand.
ACTAAAAATACGTTTAACCACACCAGGATTTTTAGCTTCTGCTATCGCTTGTGGTGATGGGGCAGGGGTAGACGGTGCGACATTGCTCACAGCTGCTACTTGTACATTCTGTGGTGTAGCTTCTTTGGTGCTTTCAACTTGAGCTTCTGGCTTTGTCACTCGTTTGTAACTATTTGTAGCATCTTTGATATCATCTTCTTTGTAACGGATGATTTCATAATGCGGTGTATTTAGATCAATATTGGGTAGCACGGTTAATTGAAGGTTGTGGCGTGCTTGAATATCAGCCAGTGATTTTCGCTTTTCATTTAGAATGAAAGTAGCAACTTTAACGGGCGCCTGTGTAACGACTTCAACTGTGTCATCTTTCATGGCCTCTTCTTCCATTAAGCGAAGAATAGATAATGCCATTGATTCGATACCACGGATCGTGCCTTGACCACTACAGCGTGGACAAACAATCTGGCTTGATTCACCCAAAGATGGGCGCAAACGCTGGCGTGACATTTCCAATAAGCCAAAACGTGAGATACGACCAATTTGAACACGGGCGCGGTCAACTTTTAGCGCATCGCGTAAACGACGCTCAACAGCGCGTTGGTTTTTATTGGGTTGCATATCGATGAAATCAATAACCACCAAACCACCTAAATCACGTAAACGTAACTGCCTTGCAACTTCATCTGCTGCTTCTAGGTTGATGTTAAGAGCCGTCTCTTCAATACTACGACCTTTAGTCGCACGCGCAGAGTTCACGTCAATTGCAGTCATTGCTTCTGTGTGATCGATAACGATAGACCCACCAGATGGCAGAGTCACTTCACGGTGGAAGGCAGATTCAATTTGGTGTTCAACTTGATAACGGCTAAAGAGCGGAACGGTATCGGTGTAATGTTTTAACTTCTTCAAGTTATGAGGCATTACCGCATTGATAAAGTCATGCGCTTGTTGATAAACGCGATCATTATCTATAATGATTTCACCGACATCTTGACGGAAGTAATCACGCAAGGTACGGATGATCACATTACTTTCTTGATAGAGTAGGGTGCCAGGCGTTGATTGCTCGTTGGCATCTTTGATCGCTGCCCACAATGTTTTGAGATAATCCATATCCCAAGTTAATTCTTCAAGCTCACGACCTACACCTGCAGTACGCACAATTGCGCCCATGCCAGTGTCTAGTTCAAGTTGGTCTAGGATTTCTTTAATCTTATGACGGTCTTCGCCTTCGATGCGACGTGATACACCACCCGCGCGAGGGTTGTTTGGCATTAATACCAAATAACGACCTGCAAGGCTGATTTGTGTTGTTAATGCCGCGCCTTTGTTGCCACGCTCTTCTTTGTCTACTTGAACAAGGACTTCTTGTCCTTCTTTAATAACATCTGCGATTGATGGGCGACCACTGTTTTTACCACTAGATTTCTTATTAGTCTTTTTGTAATACTCTTTTGAGATTTCTTTGTAGGGTAAAAATCCATGACGTTCAGCGCCATAATCTACAAATGCAGCTTCTAAGCTTGGCTCAACACGAGTAATTTTACCTTTGTAAATATTAGCTTTCTTTTGAGCGCGGAAGGGATGTTCTATATCAAGATCGTAGAGGTATTGTCCATCGACCATTGCAACGCGGATTTCTTCTTGTTGTGTAGCGTTTATTAGTATTCTTTTCATGTGTAACGTTTCCTGTTTTATTTTTTGAATAGGCATTAACCCATTCAAATTACAGCTCACGTTTTGCCAAACCCAGATACACACCAAGCGTTAAATGTTGGTGCATGTATTTACCAGCTTTTGATTGTGAAAAAATATCACTGTTAAAACAGCAACTTATCACTGATAAAAGCATTAAGAAGCACACACAAATAATTTTTTAGATCACCTTTAATTAGACTATCTTCGGTAATGCAGTTGCATTAGAAGCGACCATAAAGATGTTTTTTAGAAAGTAAAGATTGTTAATTTACAATTAAATTACTAATTAAAGTATTGTTAATTACAGCCCAGTCCTGTTTTTTATAATAGCTCACAGGTTATCTTTTTCTTAAAAAGTTTGTGTATCAATTTGAAGCAAGTATTCACTATTTATTTACTTTTTCACTTCAAAAAATCTTATTCTGATTTTCAATAGGCTTGTCAGGCATATTTTTGAATCTGGTTTGGCAAGGAGCTGTGTCCTTGGTTTATTAATTAGCTTGTTTATCTGTTTGTCATTTCGACCAAATAAACATTATTATTCCTCAAGCTACCAAACTTCTTTATAAAGTAAAATGCGGTAAAACTTGAGCGTTTTAATCTCTTAAATTCATATAAAAATTATTACTAGAATTAGCGCCCGATTATATCAATATAAACCTACTTATTCAACAAGATAATCTTGTTGTATTTATGTAAGCAAAGTAAACTTTCGCACATGGGAAATACACCTCAAAACCAACAACAAAATCAAAAGAAACAGTCCGCTCGATTTGTCGAGGTGACAAGCGCACACGCAGGACAACGTATTGATAATTATTTAATGCGCGAGTTAAAAGATGTCCCAAAATCGTATATTTATAGAATACTGCGAAAAGGTGAAGTGCGAGTTAATAAAAAGCGTATCAAACAAACCTACAAACTATTAGAAGGTGATACGGTTAGGATCCCCCCCGTGTTTTTACCCGAAAAACAAGCAACGCCTACTGCGCCAGAGTCATTGCTCAAAGCGATCGAAGCCTCCATTATTCTTGAGGATGATGATATGATCTTCATAAACAAGCCTTCGGGTATGGCAGTGCATGGTGGTTCGGGTGTGCGATACGGTTTGATTGAAAGCTTTCGTCAGTTGCGTCCCAATATGCCTTTTGTAGAATTGGTACATCGCTTAGATAAAGAAACAAGCGGCATCGTGATGTTGGCCAAAAATCGTACGGCTTTATTAGAGCTGCATGAGCTTTTAAAAGCTAAAAGTGTTGGGGGAGGTATTGAAAAACATTACCAAACTCTCGTTAAAGGACACTGGCATGGTGGCGAACGCCATATTAAAAACAATCTGCAGCGCGAGCAAGGCAGAAAACAAAAAGTGCGTGTGGTAGAAGGGCAAGATCAAGGTAAAGTATCGGAAAGTATTTTCACACCCCTTAGTAAATACCCCAATCACACCTTATTAAGAGTAAAACTTATTACAGGTCGAATGCATCAAATTCGTACACAACTTGCTGAGTTAAATCATCCGATACTCGGTGATTCGCAATACGGAGATTTTGCTTTAAACCGTGAAGTGAAAAAGAAGTTTGGTTTAAAACGATTGTTTTTGCATGCGTATCATCTTAAATTCACATTGACGAGTTCAGGTAAACGATACGATTGCGAAATCCCGCTGTCTGATGATTTGAATAAAACGGTAGAGAAAGTAATAAATGAGTAAATATAGCCTGTTAGTGTTTGATTGGGATGGCACCTTGATGGATTCCCAAGCGCAAATCGTCAACTGTATGCAATCAGCCATCGGCGAATTAGAACTTGAATCACGTACCGACGAACAGATCACCAACATTATTGGTTTAGGTCTAGAAGAAGCCATCGTGCAACTTTACCCCATGATAGATATGAAGCTCGTCACCACCACAGTGCAAACCTACCGTGAGCATTATCTGTTTAAAGACAAAACTCCCAGCCCATTGTTCGAAGGTGTAAAAGATGTACTCAATAATTTAAGAGAGTCGGGCTACAACCTCGCTATCGCCACAGGTAAATCACGCCGTGGTTTGGATAAAGGCTTATCAGAAACCGATTTACACGATTATTTTCCCATAAGCCGATGCGCTGATGAAACACGCTCAAAACCACACCCGCAAATGCTAGAAGAAATTCTCACCGATCATAATACCCAAGCCTCAAAGGCGTTGATGATCGGTGATAGTGAATACGATTTGCAACTTGCTCAGAATACTAAAGTAGATGGTCTTGCAGTAAGTTATGGTGTCCATGGTTTAATGCGATTATTAAAGCAAGACCCTGTTGGATTCATCGATAAAATAGGGCAGTTGCCTGATTGGTTGGAAAATCACGGCTGATACCTATATTGGACCTTTGCACGGGAGATATGACGAATTAACGGCTAAAGCTCTAATAATCAAGTTATCCATTTTAAACAACAAAACGGTAAGCTTGCTAAAAATGCTTGAATTCCCCCTGTTTTCCTTAAAGTTCGCTCAATAGCCATACTCTCATGCAAAGGTCTCATATTATTAATGCTACAATTCCTTCGCTTTTTATAACCCACAACATAACTTACAAAGAGAAAATCATGTCAGAAAAATTCACCAGCACTACCGATAAAGTTTGTTACGGCATAGGCCGCCAATTTGGTGATCAGTTTGCAAGCAACCCTTTTAAAGAAATCAACATTGAAGCAATTCAAGCTGGGCTTGCTGATGCCATCAATAAAATTCCTAGTAAAATCCCAGAAGCAGAACTGGAAGCCGCCTTTGCAGAAGTAAATGAAAGCCTAGACTCAGAAAAGCAAGCAGGTGCACAAGGTATTATCGATGAAGGTATTGCATACCTAGAAGAAAATAAAAAGCGTGAAGAGATTCAGGTAACAGATTCTGGACTTCAATATGAGATTATTACCAAAGGTGAGGGTGATATTCCTGCAGATATCAATGTTATCAAAGCACATTACAGTGGTTTTTTGATTGACGGCACTAAATTTGATAGCTCGTATGATCGTGGTGAGCCATTGGATATACCGGTAAAAGGTGTTATTCCAGGTTGGACAGAAGCGTTACAACTTATGCCTGTGGGTTCAAAGTGGAAGCTACACATTCCACAAGAACTCGCTTATGGATTACAAGGTGCTGGAGAGATCCCACCGGGTGCAGCTTTGGTTTTTGATATTGAATTACTTGAAATTGTTGGTTAACTATTAGTACAAATCGGCAAAAAAAGGGGGGGGTGGATAACAAAAGCGTTTAGAAATAGGCTTTTTATTATCCACCCCCCCCTTTTTTTGCCGATTTGTACGGAAGCAAAGCTGTATTTTACCCCAATTTATCATCCGCAATATGATAGGAAGGATCTTCCACCATATTAACTTCAACCAGCGGACCTGCTTTTTTCAAAAGCAGAAGACATTCTTCACTCATGTGTTTCAAGTGCAGGCGTTTTCCCGCACGATCATAACGTAGCGCTAATTTATCAATCGCTTCAATGGCTGAGTGATCTGCAATGCGAGAGTTTTTGAAATCTACTACGACGTCGTCGGTATCTTCTTTTGGGGTGAATATTTCTTGAAAGTTTTGGGTTGATGCAAAGAACAACGGGCCATTAATTTCGTAGACTTTATTGCCCATGCGATCAACGCGTGTAGTCGCGTTTATGCTTTTTGCATGTTCCCATGCAAAAACTAGCGCGGATAAAATCACACCAATAATGACGGCTATTGCAAGGTTGTCAGATATTACGGTAATGGCAGTTACAGCGACGATGATGAACCAATCGGCTAATGGGATTTTCCCCAATAGGCGCAAGCTTCCCCATTCGAATGTGCCAATCACGACCATAAACATGACACCAACGAGTACGGCAATGGGGATGGTTTCGATGAGTGATGATGCATAGAGGATGAAAATCAGTAAAAATAGTGAGGCAGATATGCCCGATAAACGCCCACGCCCACCTGATTTAATATTGATGATACTTTGCCCAACCATGGCGCAACCACCCATGCCACTGAACATGCCGGTGACAACATTGGCAACACCTTGACCGACACATTCACGATTGGGTTCGCCTGTGGTTTCGGTGAGTTCGTCTACCAAGTTTAGGGTGAGTAGGCTTTCGATCAAGCCAACGGCTGCCATGGCTATTGCATAGGGAAAGACAATTTTGAAGGCTTCCCATGAGAGGTCAACTTCAGGTAAATGAAAGGGAGGAAATACGCCTTTGATGGATGCCATGTCATGTACGGTATTAGTATCTAAACCTAAACCAAGAACGATTAATGTGCCGACTACAATGGCGGCAAGTGTTGAGGGGATTGCTTTGGTAAAACGTGGTAGATACTGAATAATTGCCATCGTAAGAAGGATCAACCCGATCATAATGTAAAGCGCGTTACCTGAAATCCAATTGTGTGTGCCGTCTGGCCCTTCAATTTTAAAGTGTTCAAACTGAGCGATTAAGATCACCAATGCCAAGCCGTTTACAAAGCCTAAAAAGACAGGGTGCGGCACGAGGCGTATGAACTTACCCAGCTTTAATACACCAAAGGTAATTTGGATTAAGCCCATCATCATCACGGCGGCAAAGAGATATTCTTCACCATGCGTTAAAACTAGCCCACCAATAACTACAGCGATTGCGCCTGTTGCGCCAGAGATCATTCCTGGTCTGCCACCTACGATAGCAGCGATGAGTCCGATGGTGAATGCGGCATACAAACCTGTGAGCGGATGCAAATGTGCGAGTATGGCGAAAGCCACTGCCTCCGGTACTAATGCGAGCGCAACGGTTAAGCCTGAAAGCAAATCGTTTTTAATGGATTCTTTGCGTTCGGAAATTATGCTGAACATGGTAGTTTTAGCCTTGAACTTTAGAGGGTCTAAAAAAGGCGCAAGTATACCGTTTTCGCACTGAATAGCGAATGAATGAACAGAAGCTCCTTCCCCCTATATAAGGTGATGGTAATTAAGGAGAACCTGATCAAGTCCAATTATTTTTAGCTTGCTAAATCTGCCGATATTTCCCCCGAAGATCAGCGCAATAGAGTGACTATGTTGCCGTAAAAGAAGGCAATGCCTTTGTCGTGCGCAAACAGTTGGAAGCTTTGGACTTTAGCGAGTTTGA
>CAZSXI010000051.1:0-10289 GCA_964611045.1 uncultured Cocleimonas sp.
AAAGTACTTAAAGAAGTCAGAGTCAGGTTCAATTACCATGATGTCACCATCTCTACCTAAAGAGTTTTTATAAGCATTTAAACTTCGGTGGAAGGCAAAAAACTCTTCATCTTTTTGATACGCTGTCGCATAAATTTCTGTCGATTTCGCATCGCCTTCACCACGGATTTTTTCAGCATCACGATAAGCTTCTGCTTCGATAATAACTGCTTGACGGTCCGCTATCGCACGAATTTTTTCGCCTTCTGCCTTACCGCGCGAACGAAAATCCTGTGCTACGCGTTGACGCTCTGAGCGCATTCTTTCATAAATCGATTCACTAACCGTATCTGGAAAGTCAATTTTACTAACACGAGCATCTACAATGATTATGCCTAGCTCCTTGACAGAAGCGGCTGATTTCCTTTGAAGCTCCATCATCATTTCACCACGTTGACCTGTGATGGCCTCTTTGATAGTCCGTGTACTGAACTCATTTCTCAGACCATCTTTCATGATGCTTTCGAGACGGTTTTGAGCACGGGCTAAATCACCTCGTGTTGCACGATAAAACGTATCGACATCATCAATTTTCCATTTCACAAAAAAATCAACTTGAACGTATTTCTTTTCACCCGTCAAGAAACGGTCTGGCTGAGCATCCAGCGTTAAAATTAGCGTAGAGAACTTCTCAACGGTATTCACAAAGGGCATTTTAAAATGCAGCCCAGGTTGAATGTCAGTTTTTACAATTTCTTTAAAGCGAAATTTGATGGCTGTTTCACGCTCATCAACCGTATACGTAGCCGTTGAGAAAATAAACACAACTAAAGCCAATACAATTATAATAATATTTTTCATGTTAGCGCCCCTGCCTCGTTCCATCTCTACCACCAGATCGTGTACTGTTATTTGCTCGTCTTAACTGTTCAACTGACCCTGCGATAGCGGGATCAAAATTGGATGATGTACTTGATGATGCTGTAGAAGCACCTTGTAGTTTATCCAATGGCAAATACATAAGGTTATTACCCGAATCTGTATCTACCATTATTTTACTCGTGTTTCTATACACTTCTTCCATTGTTTCTAAATAAAGGCGCTTACGTGTTACATTTGGCGCTTTTTTATATTCAGCTACTAATTGATTAAACCGTGACGCATTACCTTCTGCTTCCGAAATTATTTGTCCTCGATAAGCAATTGCTGCCTCACCCAAACGTGAAGCTTTACCCTCGGAAAGAGGTACTACTCTTTTTGCATAGGTTTCTGCTTGGTTTTTATAGCGGTCTTTATCTTCTCGCGCTCTGTTAGCATCATCAAATGCATCTTTCACTTGTGTTGGTGCTTCAGCATACGTTACGTTGACTTTGATAACTTCTAAACCAGATTTATAAGAATCCAAAACAGTTTGCATCACTTTTTGTGTATCAGGTGCGATAGCACCACGATTCTCTTTTAATAAAGCATCCATCGAATTGCGACCCGCAATCTCTCTTACCGCGCTTCGCATGACCTGAAATAGCGTACCAACAGATTGGTTACGTTCGTAATCAGGTAGATAAACATTAAAAAGATAATCTTCTGGATTTTTGATTCTGTATTGCGCCGCTACGCCAATGTCGATGATATTTTCATCTTTAGTCAGCATGTGCGTACGATCTTCTGCTGTACGAGACCTATCAATATCAACCAATTCAACGCTGTCAACTGGATAAGGTATATGCCAATGAAGACCAGGTTTAGTGGTCTCTTGATAAGCACCAAAACGGAATTCAATACCGCGCTGAGCAGAATCTACCGTATAAAAGCCTGTCGCCAGCCATGCACCAAAAACTACAAGCCCAATCAGTGCTAAAGCAGTGCCACTAGGGCCTCCGCTACCTTCTCCTGATTTTTTGCCAAAAAGCCCACCGAGCTTTTCGTTCATTTTGCGGGTAATGTCTTCGATATCAGCTGTGCCTTTTGAATTGCCACCTGAATTACCTTTATTCCCTTTGCCCCACGGGTCTTTATCACTTCCACCTGGTTCATTCCAAGCCATGGTCGTACTCCAAAAATTAATATAATTACACTATAAGGGCTTAAAAAATAGTATCAAGCCCAAACAAGACATTGTACAACAGTTAAATATTTTCTTGCAATTTGTTTAAGTATTTATTGATTAATCTCCTTGTAATACCGATCTAACTAAAGAGATAATATTAATATTCATTAATACGTGCGGTTATTTATGCAAGCAACTCTTCAAACAAATCAGAAAACCAACACTGACTTCTTGCCTGATTTAGCATCAGCTGAGATCAAACAGTTACAAAAAAATACGGCAAACGAATTAAACCTGCCCGTTTTTTTTGCCGATACCCTAAAAAATGGGAGCAAAGCCCCCGAGTTTGCCATTATCCCCGCGGGTAAATACGAAATGGGCTCGCACCAAGATGAGTTTGGTCATAATGAAAAAGAGTACCCACAGCATTACACCGAAATTCATAAACCTTATGCGATGGGTCGCTTCACTATTACGGCAGATGATTTTAAGCTTTTCCAAAAAGACACCGAATGGTACGTTCGCCCCGAACTCATTCATTCAACCGGTAAAGAGCCTATCATCAATATTCGTGCCCATGATGCTAATCTATATTTAAGCTGGCTTAGTAAGCAAACAGACGAACGTTATCGACTACCCACTGAATCAGAATGGGAATTCGCTGCACGCGCAGGCACAACCTCCGCTTTTCATTACGGGGATGAAGTCACCTGCAAAGAGGTACATTTTCATTCGTTCTTCCCTTATAACGAGGCAAAGCAGAAAAAACGCTGGTACTTACCCCGTTGTATCCCACCTTCAAAAGCGCTAGAAGTGGGTAGCAAAATACCGAATGATTGGGGCTTATATGATGTTCACGGTAATGTGTGGGAATTTACCGACTCACCCTGGCAAGAAACACACCTCAATAGCAATCGCGATGGTAGTTCCGATTTTATTAGCTCATGGATTGTTACCAAAGGTGGTTCTTGGTTTGATGATGCGATTCATTCACGCAGCGCATCACGTAAAAAACGCTTGTATGAAGAGATGGATACCAACTTGGGTTTTCGGGCGGTTAGAGAGTTATGAAAGAAATACAACTAGTAACAGGAAGCTACTCATTAGAGCGCCTACCTAAAACAACAAAAGGCGATTTACGCGCATGGGATGCCGCAGATGAATTGCTTTTAAATACGATTATTGAAAGCCATCTTGAAAAAGTAGATAAGCCCATACTCATCATCAACGATAGCTTTGGTGCATTAGCCTGTGCCTTACACCAATACCCAAGGCATAGCTGGGGTGATTCTTATCTGGCACATTTAGCTACGCTTGAAAATTTTCAACTCAATGAATTGGATGATGATAAATATCTAGCAATTCCATCCAATGAAGATTTAAAGCAAACTTACAATCTAGTTATTATCAAAATACCCAAAACGCTAGGGCTACTTGAAGACCAATTGAGTCGTTTAAAAGCGCACATCAATGCAGACACCACCATTATTGCATCTGCCATGAGCAAACACATCCATACATCGACACTCAAAACCTTTGAGAGATTTATCGGCACAACCACAACCTCACGCGCGACTAAAAAAGCACGACTAATTTTTGCAAGCAATGACAATGAGGACGTTTATAAATCACCCTACCCCAAAACCATTACAGACGACGCACTAAACCTCACGCTGATCAACCACGCCAATGTGTTTGCCAAAGATAAACTCGACATGGGCTCGCGCTTTTTAATTGAGCAGTTAAAAGACTGCCCCGCATCCAAGCACATTGTGGATCTAGGCTGTGGCAATGGTGCGCTCGGTATTATGGCAAAGCGTTTACAACCACAAGCCCATATCAGTTTTATCGACGAGTCTTATGCTGCGGTTAAATCGGCGCAAGAAAGCTATGAGTTAGAGAATGAAGATAAACAGTCAGATGCTAGCTTTTATCACAGTGATTGTTTTAAACAATTTGATAGCTCTTTTAATGATTCTAATGATTCTGCTAATGACAATAAAGCAGAATCAAAGGTAGATTTGATTTTATGCAATCCACCCTTTCATCAAAATCACACTATCGGCGACCATATTGCTTGGCAAATGTTAAAACAGAGCCATGAACAGTTAGTAAACGGGGGTGAAATCTGGGTGATAGGTAATCGCCACCTTGGATATCACGTAAAACTGAAACAATTGTTTGGAAACTGCAAAACTGTAGCCTCTAATAAGAAGTTTGTGGTTTTAGTTTCAATAAAAAGTGCCAAATAACAAACTTTATAAGCCCACCCCCCCTTTTTTTTGCTGTTTTGTATTACTATCCCCTAATCTAAGGGGTAATACAGGGCTAATTAAGGAATGAAAATCCCAAAGCGGATCCAACCATTGGTTGAATACGGTTTAGTTGACGAAGTGCTGAATCGATTAATGAGTGGCAAAGAAGCTGACATCTACGTTGTGCTGTGTGGCGACGAAATACGCTGTGCCAAAGTCTATAAAGAAGCTGCCGAGCGCAGTTTCAAAAAAGCCGTGCAATATACCGAAGGACGAAAAGTGCGCAACAGCCGTCGCCAACGCGCGATGGAAAAAGGCTCAAAATTCGGAAAAAAAGAACAAGAAAAAACGTGGCAGAATGCTGAAGTTGATGCGCTTCGTACATTGGCAGATGCCAATGTACGTGTCCCTATTCCCTATGACTGCATCGACGGCGTTTTATTAATGGAATTAGTCACCGATGCAGATGGCGATGTCGCGCCACGTCTAGCAGATGTAACCATGACCGACGAACAAGCCATCGGCAATTTTATGATTGTCATGCAAGACGTAGTACGGATGTTATGTGCAGGCATCGTACACGGAGATTTATCCGAATTTAATGTACTACTCGATGAATACGGCCCTGTGATTATCGACCTCCCCCAAGCGGTTAATGCATCAGCCAACAATAATGCAAAATCCATGTTGCTCCGCGATGTGGATAATATGACGCGCTACTTTGGGCAATACGCCTCTTTTCTTTTAGAAACCCAGTTTGGTAAAGAAATTTGGAAACTGTATGAAGATGGCAAACTCAAACCCGATACGATTTTAACAGGCGAGTATGTAGATACTTCGGATGATGCCGATGTGGATGGTGTGCTAGAAGAAATTCAGGCGGCGTTTGATGAAGAGCAACAGAGGTTGGAGCGAATGCGGGAGAATGAGGCTTAAGGCTAAAAGTATCTAAAAGACAGATATATCAATCACTCTGAGTTATTGAGTAAGCCCTTATAAAAATGTAACTACAAAGCCCACCACCTTTTACACTAATCAGATGACGAGCAAGGATGGTTTGTATGAAATAGACGGAGTATTAGCTCTCATTCATTTTTCCAACAGCACAAGACACAAAACTCTTGGCTTTAGCCGAGGTGCCTTCTAAAAGCCCTAATTCATCCGTTGCTAACGGATAGCCTAACTTACGTAAAGCTTTGCTAAGACTTTCTATTTGACCGTCTTCAATTTCCAATGTTATTTTGCGTGGTGTTACATCAAGATCAACGTCTACATCGCCAAATTGATCTTTCAGCTTAGATTTCAAGGTGCTTGCGCAACCCCCACATTTTACATTGACTACTTCAAATGTTTGTTTCATGGTTTTTTCCTAAATAATGGTATTTATACGAATTTACGCCCTAGTTTAAACTATTTATTTTACAGGATGCAAACATCGTTTTTTATAAAAGGTTTTTATCGTCTTCGTGTCATCGGCATCCGATAGCACGCGTAGGATATAGGATGCTCCACAAACACCCTGAGAGAAATGAGGCTTAGGTATTCTCGCAAGTTTTTAATGTATGATAAAATACTTCCGTAAACCTAAGAAATATAGAGATCAATGATGAAGAACGTAAAAGTACTCTGGCTTATAATATTATTATTGCTCGCGCTATCGGGGTACTTGATCAATAAATTTGTCTCCGGCAGTGTTGTTGTCGATGCTGATAATCGCATCTCCGTTATTTTAAACGCGGAAGAACGAAATTATCTGCTGAGTGAAATGCGCCAGTTCTTAGTTGAGATACAGAGTGTCAGTAAAGCCATTACCGCTAATGATGCCGAAGCAGTCGCCACAAGGGCGCAAAAAGCGGGAGTTATGGGGGCAATGCCCGGAACTATCATGCAAAAAATTCCACTTGAAATGAAAAAACTCGGATTTGATACCCATAATAAATTTACTGCGATTGCAGAATCAGCGAAATCCAAAGATTTGTTACTAGCGCGTAAACAACTGGATACGCTAATGGATAATTGTATTGCCTGTCACGCGACTTACCGTTATCCAGAACCTAAATAGATAAATATATTTGCACGAGAGTTAGCGATTACCCAAAACAATCAATCCTCTAACGATGTTTGCGATTCTGCTCTTCTTTAAATTTCTTCTTTTCATCACGGTGCTTATGCGCAAACTTTACAACATCCCCACCGATATGATCTTCACCGCGCGCTTCGGCTAATTTCATCTGTTTTTGGCGTTCGATATAACGCTGTTTTTGAATTTCAGAGGTTTGGTCATAACAATGGTGACAACTCACGCCGTGCATAAAGTTTTCGTGATTTTTATCGTCTTCGGTAATGGGCATCCGACAAGCATGACATTGATCGTAAATACCCTTTTCTAATTGATGATTCACCGAAACGCGGTTATCAAACACAAAACATTCGCCTTCCCACATTGACTCTTCTTCGGGGACTTCTTCTAAGTATTTAAGCACGCCACCTTCTAGATGGTAAACCTCTTCGAAGCCTTGCTCTTTCAAATAAGCTGTCGATTTTTCACAACGGATTCCGCCCGTGCAAAACATAGCTACTTTCTTATGTTTATTTTTATCGAGATTGTCTTTGACGTATTTAGGAAACTCGCGAAACGTGGTGGTATCAGGATTAATCGCATCTTTGAATGTGCCAATCGCGACTTCGTAATCGTTACGCGTATCTACTAATAAAACATCAGGATCAGAAATTAAGGCATTCCAATCTTGGGGTTTTACATATGTACCAACGATATGATTCGGGTCTATGGCATCGATGCCCATAGTCACAATTTCTTTTTTGAGTTTTACACGCGTGCGATAAAACGGCAGTTCTTCATCGTAAGATTCTTTAGTATCTAACTTGGCGAAACGTGGGTCATTGCGTAACCATGCCACCACATTATCAACGCCTTCTCGTGTGCCTGAGATTGTGCCATTGATACCTTCAAGCGCCAGTAATAACGTACCGCGTACACCATTGTCATCCATGACTTTGTGCAAAGGATCACGCAGAGACTCAAAGTCCTCAAGAATCACAAACTGATAGAGCGCACAAACGACAAATTTAGACATGATATAAACCGAACGAGAATATTAGAAAATAATGGTGGGGCGCATTATACGCGCAAATTGCGCCGTGTAAAACTGACCTACATCAACCGCTATGACACTAGTTTAAATCTGTAGCATATTTTTTTAATAGGTCAAGCTTCACGATTTCTAATGCACGTTGATGTGTTCTTGATAAGAATACTCTGGGTGCTGCACCCTCTTCATAAGCCTCTAACCAACGCGCAGCACACAGACACCAGCCATCACCTGCTTTTAACCCTTCAAAACCAAACTGTGGTGCTGGCGTTGATAAATCATTGCCTTTTGATTTTGAATATTTCAGAAACTCTTTGCTTGCCTGGATGCAAACCGTGTGCGAACCGAAATCTTCTTCACAGGTATTGCAATGGCTATCACGAAAAAAACCTGTCACAGGATTATCGCCACAAAGCTCTAATGGCTCACCGAGAACGTTGATTGAATCATCTTTTGTCATTGTTTAGTTTTCCGTTGCTACGACGTTCTTTAAAGAAATATTTGAGTATTTGACCACATTCCTCTCGCATCACACCACCCTCAACTTCAACACGGTGGTTATGATAATCCTGTGAAAACAAATCAATGGCGCTACCTGCTGTGCCTGTTCGTGGGTCTGGTGCGCCATAAACAACGCGTTTGATGCGTGAATGAATAATTGCACCTGCACACATCGTACAAGGTTCAAGCGTTACATAAAGGGTTGTATCAGGTAGGCGATAATTTTTTAATATTTTTCCTGCACTGCGGATTGCCATGATCTCGGCGTGTGCGGTAGCATCGTGATCGGCTATGGGTTGATTCCAACCTTCTGCAATTAACTCATTATCTTTAACGATGACTGCTCCGACTGGGACTTCGCCCTCTCCTCGTGAGCGCTCTGCGAGCTTGAGAGCGTGTTGCATCCATTTTTGATCTTTTTCCAAAATTAACCTAAGTTCTGTTTTCTAATTTTTATTGTTACCATTCTCCATTCTTCGGATACATCATATTCACCGATATCATTTTCAAAAGATCCAGTTAATACCCTTTCACCATTATAGTAAATATTTATTGAGGATTTCCAAGACTCACCTTCTGAAGCATTATTGGTAAGGTAAATAAGGTACTTATTATACTTACTCAAATATTCAAATCTCTTCTTTAATTTAGGCCAATTTCCCATTGTAGTATGACTCTGATTTATCAATACATCATAACTATTATTCTTGAATTTAGCATCATGTCGTATTATTACTTTATTATTTTCACTTTGAAGGTTCTTTAAAAAATTATTTTCCCCGCATAACAATGATGAAAAATTAATTGAATTAATTGAAACGTTTCGTTCACAAGAATCAATCATGCGTACTAAGTTTTCAACTAGTTCTGGGGACTTATCTGCTTCTTTTGAAGACCAGAAAGTTTGCATATATGGACCTTTTTTTACCTTATTAGGCCTAATAAAATAAGCTCGCCCAAGCCCCTTTTCTTTGTACCCTTTTTCATCAAAAAATATATTTATCTTATGTAAATCTGATAAATTTTGTATTTTATCAACGCCATCACCTACTTTTCTAAACAACGACCAACCTGGTAAAATTAGTAGTTTAGATTTCCTTGCAGATGCCTTTTTAATAGCCTTCTCAATAGATTTCCAACGCTGTTTTTTAGTCTGATCAAGTAAGCCAGAAAATATGCTTATCTTCATACTACCTCATACAAGCTAACTAAAAAATAACTCATTCCCACTCTATTGTCGCTGGCGGCTTACCCGAAATATCATAAGTAACCCGCGAGACATTACTAATCTCATTAATAATACGATTAGAAACCAAGCTCAAAAACTCATAAGGCAAATGCGCCCAGCGCGCTGTCATAAAATCTATCGTCTCAACCGCGCGCAACGCGATGACATAATCATAACGGCGACCATCTCCCGTTACGCCAACCGATTTAATCGGCAAAAACACGGCAAACGCTTGCGAGGTTTTGTTGTAAAGGTCATGCTTATACAATTCCTCGATAAAAATATTATCTGCAAGTCGCAAAATATCTGCAAATTCCTTTTTAACTTCACCCAAAATTCGCACACCCAAACCAGGCCCAGGAAAAGGATGACGTTGCACCATTTCAGCAGGAAGCCCAAGTTCCATACCAATAGTACGCACTTCATCTTTAAACAATTCACGTAGTGGCTCGACCAGCCCAAGCTTCATATCCTCTGGCAAACCACCCACATTATGGTGTGATTTTATGAGATGCGCTTTACCCGTTTTACTACCTGCTGATTCAATCACATCAGGATAAATCGTGCCTTGCGCCAACCATTTTGCATTGGTGAGTTTATTGGATTCTTCTTCAAATATTTCAACAAACAAATTGCCGATAATTTTTCGTTTTTCTTCTGGGTCAGTTTTGCCTTCCAGTGCTTTTAAGTAACGCGCTTCTGCATTTACCCTAATCACTTTTACGCCCATGTGTTCGGCAAACATGGTCATTACTTGATCGCCTTCATTCAAGCGCAACAAACCTGTATCAACAAATACACAGGTCAGTTGTTTGCCAATGGCTTTGTGCAACATGGCAGCCACCACGGATGAATCTACACCGCCAGACAAACCAAGAATCACCTCATCAGAGCCAACCTGCTGTTTCACATTTTTGATGCTGTCGTCGATAATATTTTGTGGGTTCCACAAATTAGCACAGCCACAAATCTCACGAGTAAAGCGTTCAAGAATACGTCCACCCTGCTTTGTGTGCGTTACCTCGGGGTGAAATTGAATGCCGTAGAATTGCTTCTCTTCATTAGCGATACCCGCAATCGGTGCATTTTCGGTAGATGCCATCAATTTGAAAGATTCAGGAATCTCAACAACATGATCACCGTGCGACATCCAAACATCTAATAAGCCA
>CAZSXI010000052.1:0-10265 GCA_964611045.1 uncultured Cocleimonas sp.
TTGATTGGTTCTGACAGAACTAGCGGGTGCTTTGGGAGTGGAAGCGCTTGCTGGAGCTCTTAAACTAGGTGGAATAATGAGTTGCTCGTTTACGGCAATGCTATTAGTACTGTTTTGCTGACTAAAGCTGGTCATGTTACGAACTGATTTACCCGCGTTACCGATGGTGCTACAACCTGATAAGCCCGTAAAAGAAATTGCCAGTATGATTCCAATGTTCATCAAAAATCTATGTTTAATCATTGTTGTTTGTCCCCTTTTTAAATTTATTATGCCATTGTGACTAGCGCGCAATCTTCTTGCGCTTTATCATTTGAGCCAACTGGTAAACCGCCATAGCGTATTTAGGGCTATGATTATAACGTGTAATCACGTAAAAATTATCACCTGTTATCCAGTATTCTTTGCCCTGTTGCCCTTCAAGTTCTAATAAAGCGACTCGTGTAGAACTTATCTTTCCCTGTGGTTGCACCCCATATTGTGCAAGCTGTGGCAAAGAATGAGTAGGCTTATTCGCCTTTGTATTAACAATTTTACCATAAAACTGCCCTGTGATACGAGCAGGAATGGTAACGTCTCCGCCAGCTTTCCAGCGGTGCTTTGCAAAGTAGTTGGCAACGCTACCAATTGCATCTTCGGGGTGCCATAAATCACGGTGCTTATCACCATTAAAATCAATACCGTAATGTCGATAACTGCTCGAAATAAATTGCCCCAAACCCATAGCGCCAGCATAAGAGCCTTTAAGATTAAAGGGGTTGGGGATGCGCTCTTCACGTACCAAATGCAAAAAATGATCGAGTTCACCCGTGTAAAATTTTTCACGCTTGGGGAAATCCATTGCCAATGTGGTTAAGCTACGAAGCACATTGTGCTTACCCGTATTATTTCCATAGAGTGTTTCTACACCAATTATGGCAACAATAATCTCTGGTGGTACTCCATATTGTTTGCTTGCTGCTTGTATAACACGCTGATGGCGATTCCAGAATTGAACCCCGGCATTGGCACGCTTATCCGTGACAAAAATAGGTCGGTATTTGCGCCAAGGCTTTGCTTCGGCAGGTGAATTCACTTTAGCTAAAATATTTTCATCACGTTGTATATTGGAAAACAAGCGACTCAAGAAGTTACGATCAAATCCCTTATTAACCATGCGATTGATAAAATTTTGCATGGCGGGGTATTGCATATAGCTCCCCTGTGTTTGTGCAAACGTAGTGGATTGAAAGAAAACCAAAATTAACAGTGTGCTAAAAATAATTTTTAATTTATTTTTTCCCATAAATTTTCCCCTTATTATTGTGATGATCCATATCCTTTTTTGCGCCGTTTCATCCCCATGAGCAAGCCAAACGCAGCCATAAGTGTAACGAGTGATGTGCCTCCATAACTAATCAGAGGCAATGGTACGCCTACAACGGGTAAAATACCGCTGACCATACCTGTATTGACAAAAAGATAAATAAAGAAAGTTAAGCTTAAACTCCCACCTAAAAGTCGCGCAAAGGTATCTTGCCCTTTTGTGGCTAAATACAAGCCACGCCAGATGATGAAGAGATAAAGAGCAAAAAGAATAATATTGCCGAGTAAGCCAAACTCTTCACCAAAAACAGCAAAGATAAAGTCGGTGTGGCGCTCAGGCAAAAAGTCTAAGCGAGACTGATCTCCATTAAGCCAGCCTTTACCATAAACACCGCCAGAGCCAATGGCGATGGTTGATTGTATGATGTGATAGCCTGTACCTAAGCGATCAGCAGTAGGATCAAATAGGGTTAACACGCGATCTCTTTGGTAATCGTGCATTCCAAAATAGAAGACTAGCGGCGCGGCAATCATTGCGGCTACGGCTGTTGCGGCTAACCATTTCCACGGTAAACCTGCAAAATAAATCACGAAGAAACCGGCCATGCCTACCAATAGTGCTGTACCAAGGTCAGGTTGTTTAATAATGAGCAGCATGGGTATAAGTACCAAAATACTGGCCACAAATACGTCTTTAAAACTGGGAGGTAGGTTTCTTTTTGAGAGGTAACTCGCCACCATCATCGGTACGGCAAGCTTCATCACCTCAGAAGGCTGGAAGCGTAAGCTACCGATTTCTAACCAGCGTTGCGCGCCCTTACCCATTGTGCCTTGAACTAATACCAAAATAAGAACGATAACGCCAAAAATATAAATCCAAATCGACCAGCGATTGAGCATTTCACTGGGTATTTGCGAGGCAATCAGCATAGCCAGCGTGGCTACGATTAAATGAGCAGTATGGTTATTCATCATCGCTTGGTTTTCACCGGTAGCGCTAAATAAAATAGCGGTGCCCAAGGCAATGAGTAAGATTAACGAAACGATTAAAACAAGGTCGAGTGAGGTCAAAAATTTAAAAATTGATGAGCCAATATTGATGTTATTAGTGTTCATTGCTCACCTGCCGCATTAGTGGTTGCATTGGCTTCTATCTTAGTCTTAGCCTCTGCCGCTTGCCTAATTTCTTCTTTTTGCTTGTCTGTTAGTAAATAGGTATCCAAAAGCTTTCTTGCTAGTGGTGCGGCTACTTTGCTGCCTCCACCTGCATTTTCTGCAATGACTGCAATGGCAATACGTGGGTTTTTAACGGGGGCAAAACCTACAAATAAAGAATGATCGTGTAATTTCTTTTTGAGTTTTTTGGCATCATATGTTTTATTTTGAGCGATACTAAAAACTTGTGCAGTACCGGTTTTTCCTGCAAAACGGTATTTTGCACCTGCGCCTGAGCTTCTCCCTGTGCCATGCTGACCGTGTACCACATTGACCATGCCGCGTATTACATCATCCCAATAACGTAGTTTTGTGACCCCAATGGATGGCAGTTGTTCCGGTGTTACTAATTTTTCGGGCAAGTTTCGAGAAATTCTAGTAGCTCGCAAAATATGGGGGCGAAATTTACGTCCACGCACTGCTAGTGTTGCCGTGGCATGAGCGAGTTGTAATGGTGTCGCTGTAAAAAAACCTTGTCCAATACCCGTGTTGACCGTATCACCTGGATACCAAAATTGATCGAATCGTTTACGTTTCCATTCCATCGTTGGCATAAGTGCAGAGCGTTCACTGGGTAAATCGATACCTGTTTTTAAACCAAAACCAAATCGATTCATCGCTTTAGAATAACGCTTGATTCCCATACGAAAAGCCAGATCATAAAAGTATACATCACAGGATTGATAGATAGCGCGGTTAAGGCTGATATGTCCATGCCCTGCTTTTTTCCAGCATCTAAAGCGATGCTTATTACCAGGAATTTGGAAATAACCTTTTCCATATACGGAGCTACTGGGTGTGATAACACCTGCATTTAAACCTGATAATGCCGCCATTGGTTTTATGGTTGAACCCGGTGGGTAAGAGCCTTGCATGGCTCGGTTATATAAAGGTCTATCAGGGTTATCCCTTAGTGCGTTGTAATTGGCATAAGAGATGCCGTTAACAAATAAATTAGGGTCAAAAGCAGGCATGCTTGCCATTGCTAAAACTTCGCCATTTCTTGGGTCAATGGCAACAACAGCGCCATTATGTTCGCGCAATAGCTCTTCGGCTTTTACTTGTAACTCAAGGTCAATGCTCAAATATAAGTCTTCTCCAGCTACTGGCGCCTTATCATCCAGTTTTAGTTGAGGCTTACCGTGTGCATCAACTTCTATTAGCTCGTAACCTGCTTTGCCGTGGAGGCGCGTCTCGTAAAATTTTTCAATGCCTGTTTTACCAATATGTGTACTGCCTCTATATTCAGCATTATCAATTTTTTTGAGATCTCGTTTATCAATACGCCCTACATAGCCGAGCAAGTGACTGGCAACAGAACCTAAAGGATAGTTTCGTTGCATACGTACGCTGACTTCAAACCCTTCAAAGCGCAGGCGATTTGCCGAGAAGATGGCAATCTCTTCTTCTGTCATATTTTTTCGTAAAACGACCGCTTGAAATCGAGAATTAACACGGAGTTTCTGCTTAAACTTAACCACATCCTGTGGGGTGATGGGCAAGAGTTGCATGAGGCGTTTTAGCGTGTCATCCATATCTTTCACATCATCACGCTTGGCAGCTAGAACATATTCGATATGATTATCCGCAAGCAGTGCACCATTGCGGTCATAGATAAGACCGCGAACAGGTGGAATGGGAATACGTTTTTGATAGTTCTCTTTTGAGAGCGTCGTGTAATGATCAAAATGGGTGACTTGTAGATAAACAAGCCGCACGATGATTAAAGCAAGGGCAATAAAAACAATGATGGCAGCAACAATCGCGCGCGAACGAAACAGGCGATATTCTTCCCGCTCGCTTTTAATAGTTACCCGTTTTTCCATGTGCCCCTTGTGCTTTGAAACCTTTGTATGAGAGGTATGACGAGTAAAAATCACACCCATTTTAGCGAGCTTACCATTTTGTTTTTAAAAATGGATAACGCGATTATTAGAGTATGCCTTTTCTTTCGCCAGACCTTTCACACAAATATTTCATGTTTGAAGATCATTACCTTCGAAAGACTTACTAAGGAGGTCCTGATCAAGTTCAATTATATTAAGCTTGCTAAAACTGTCGCTTAATTATAATTGACTTAATTAGGCTCTCCTTAAAGACTATCTTGATACATTTTGACGCTGTCTAGAATTATCTGTTTAGCGACTTCTGCATCATCCCAGCCATCTAACTTCACCCACTTGTCTTTATCTAATACTTTGTAGTATTCAAAGAAATGTTCAATTTGGTCCATAAGCAGTGGCGGTAAATCTTTATAGCTTTGAATATGATCAGACGCGGAGTGTAAACCATGTGCAGGAACAGCAAGAATCTTTGCATCAATACCTGCTTCGTCCGTCATGTTTAAAACACCGACGGGGCGCGCAGGAATAACACAGTTATGGACTAGAGGCGTTGGTGTCACAACCAAAACATCCATTGCATCGCCGTCATCCGCTAATGTGTGCGGAATAAAACCGTAGTTAGCAGGATAAAAAATCGGCGCCGACATAAAGCGATCTACAAATAATGCGCCACTTTCTTTTTCAATCTCATATTTTACGGGTGATGAGGCTGCAGGTATTTCAATAACAACATTTACAATATTTGGAACGTCACTGCCCACTTCAATATTATCAAAAATCATTTCTATTCACTTTTTGGCTTAATTAAACGCCGCATTATAGCGGTTGATTGCCCTTCAAAGAACCGCTTTCCTAGCTTTCGTGTATTAAATTATTTAATTGAGAGTATTTTTGAGTCCACCCCCCTCTGTTTTTTGCTTTTTTGTACTCCTTAGGCGTTAAAAAGACTATCGCTACACCTTCCGAAGGAAGTGTCGATGTTGGTTGAAGCAACGAACATTGGTGATTTACAATACAAATCGGCAAAAAACAGGGGGGGTGGACTTCAATTTAGCTAAAAAAACATGTTTTAATACACTATCTTTCAATCAAACAGATTAAATATGAGTTCTTTAAGCGATCAATTATTAAAAGCAGGTCTAGTTACAGAAGATCAGGTTAAAAAAGCGGCAGAAAAACCAAAACGAAAGCCCAAGTTTAAGCCAAAAACACCGTCTGCTAAAAAAGCAAAGACAAAACCAAAAAAGCAAACAGAGCAATCTGACTTAGCCAAATTTTATGGCGAGAGAAAGCAGCTTGAAAATAAAGAAAAACAGGAAAGTGCCCGAAAGAAGGAAGAAGCAGCAAAGCTTAAAAAGGAAATGAATGAGAAAACCAATAAACTGATTTCCAACAATTTGTTGAATGACGAAGCGGCTGAAATCCGTTTTAATTTTGTGGTGGGTACAAGTATTAAATATTTATTTGTCACAGAAAAACAACAAAATGATCTAGCAGAAGGAAAATTGGCGATTACTTTTTTGGCAAGTAAACGGTGTTTGATTCCTGTTGAAATTGGCAAAAAAATACAAAAAATCAACCCTAAGAAAATAGTGATTATTCCTGCAGGGACATGATTTAAATCAAATAAATTGAACCTTGTTGAAAGGCGTCCTACTATAGTGAAGTCTTATATGGATATTAATTTAATAAATGGGTTTTATAATGGGCATGATTTCAGATTTTAAAAAGTTTGCATTAGGTGGAAGCTTAATCGATATGGCAACCGGTATTATTATTGGTGTTGCTTCGGGTAAGTTAATTTCATCATTAGTGAGTGACGTTATTATGCCACCTATTGGTGTTGCATTAGGCGGTGTAAATTTTTCTGATTTAGGTTACAAACTTGCAGATGCAGGTGGTGGTGATAAAGGGCTTGATCCCATTATGCTTAACTGGGGTGCATTTGTACAAAGCTTCATTGATTTTTTAATCATCATGGCAGTCGTATTTATCATTGTTAAAATTGCAACACGCAACGATGAGCCAGAAGAAGAGAAAGGCCCATCACAGGAAGATCTATTAACCGAGATTCGTGATGCGCTTGTAAAGAAATAAGCCAGAACAGTTTCCGATAAAAAAGGCGCATTCTAAGAATGCGCCTTTTTTATGCCAGTCTTTTTTTAATACTCGTATAGTCCCTCTATTCATAATAAAATCACACCATGTCACTTACCGTATCCATCGCACAAATTAACCCCATTGTTGGTAGCTTTAAACATAATACCCAACTGATCTTAGATGCTATTCAAAAAGCCCGACAAGATAATGCGGATGTCATTGTATTTCCTGAGTTGGTCATAACAGGTTATCCACCAGAAGATTTATTGTTTCGTCCCGCTTTCTTAAAAAGAGTTGATGAGACATTAGAACTCATCGCAAAAGCCACAAAAAACATCACGGCTATTATTGGCGCACCCATCGAAAAAGACGGTAAATTGTTGAATTGCGCGTGCGTGTTACAAGAGGGGGAAATCAGCCAAAACTACGCAAAGCAACACCTGCCAAATTATCGTGTATTTGATGAAAAACGCTATTTTAGGCGTGGCAAAGAAAGCGTCGTTATAGATATTGCAGGGCATAAAGTTGGCTTGCTAATCTGTGAAGATATTTGGATGAAGGCACCGGCAAAAGCTGCCAAGCAAGCAGGCGCTGATATGCTTGTTGTTTTAAATGCATCGCCATTTCGTGCAAATAAAACGGCAGAACGCTTAAAAATGTTAGAACAACGCTCTACGGATAACGACCTACCTATCGTGTACGCAAATTTAGTCGGTGGGCAGGATGAATTGATCTTTGATGGTGAATCATTGGTGTTTGATCGAGCAGGGCAATTACTCTTTCAAGCGCCAAGTTTTGAATCAGGCGTTTATACAATCGATGTTCCGTTGAATAAATCATCAAAGTTCATTGCTCCACGCGAGCAAAATAAGCTTGCCAGTATTTACAATGCCTTGGTGTTAGGCGTAAAAGACTATGTAAACAAAAATGGTTTCCCTGGTGTGATGCTGGGCTTATCAGGCGGGATTGATTCGGCACTGACCATGGCGATTGCCGTTGATGCATTAGGCGCAGAAAATGTCGAAGCGATTATGATGCCGTTTCGCTACACCGCTGACATCAGCAAACACGATGCCGCACAGCAAGCGAAAACACAGGGCGTAAAATATCGCGAGATTCCTATCGAGCCTATATTTAATAGTTTTACCGATGCGCTTTCGAATGAGTTTGATGGCATGGAAAACGATGTTACCGAGGAAAATTTACAGGCAAGGTCACGCGGCGTAATTCTTATGGCGATGTCGAATAAACTGGGTAAAATGCTACTCGCTACAGGCAATAAAAGTGAAATGTCAGTGGGCTATGCAACACTTTATGGCGACATGGCAGGTGGCTATGCGCCCTTAAAAGACGTTTTCAAAATCACCGTTTATGATTTGGCGCGTTACCGAAATGGTATTGGTGATGGAGATCTTTTACTCGCTGATGGCTCCTATAAGGAGATCATCCCTGACCGCGTAATTACACGCCCACCTTCTGCAGAATTAGCACCTGATCAAGTGGATGAAGATTCACTACCCCCTTACGATATTTTAGATGCTATTTTACGAATGTTTATCGAAGAGTTCCAAAGCGTTGATGATATTGTCGCGCAAGGTTATGAGAGCGAAACCGTTAAGCGTGTGGCAAACTTAGTCTTGCTCAGCGAATACAAGCGTCGCCAATCTGCTCCAGGAATCCGTATTACCAAACGCGCATTTGGTAAAGACCGCCGTTATCCAATCACATCGCACTACCGTTGGCACCTTGATTAAAATACAAAACAGCAGCCGAGCACAGCGAGACAATGTTGGAGCGATAGCGACGACTACCCGTAGGGCGAATGAAATGAGTAAAAAACAGGGGGGGTGGACTCTAACCTTATGTTTATATGAAACTATAAAGCCCACCCCCCCTCTTTTTATGCGTTTTGTACGCAGGTACTATTAAACAAATGGTATCTTCAAATCAAAACCGCCATTTAATCGTTATTTCGGGTAGTCAATCTGACTGTTTAAGCCGCGCGAAAAATCTCACGGAAAATATTGATTGTCTATTATTAGAAGATCAGAAAAAAGCGCACACTTTTCTAGGGCAAGAGTTTGATGCGGTGATTTTTGACTGCCACGAACGCTTTGACCCCAATGCTTTTGGAGCAATCACAGGGACGATTCGTGGTGGCGGATATTTGTTTTTGCTCAAGCCTGAAAGTCTTAACTACGATAGCTTATTCTTAAAACGATTTTGGTCGATAGTCGCTGAAACCAATCACCAAATTATTGATACGACAACGCAAGGCTTGGTAGAACTAAAGAAACCCGAAGCCATAAATCATGCAAGTAAAGATCAAAATAATGCTGTCGATAGAATTATTCACGTGGTCAAAGGGCACCGCCGTCGATCATTAGTGATCACGGCAGATCGTGGACGAGGAAAATCAGCCGCACTTGGGTTCGCAGCAAGAAAGCTATTGGGCGATGGCTATAAAAATATCATCGTCTGTGCGCCTAGCAAAAAAAGTGCCGCTATCATTTTTAAACACGCTTTAGAGAATAACCCTGATTATCAACTAACTTTCTATTCACCCGATGAGCTTCAACAACAAAAACCAACAGCAGATTTAGTGTTAATAGATGAAGCGGCAGCAATCCCTGTTCCAATGCTCACTGGTTTTCTTACGCACTATTCGCGCATCGTATTTGCAAGCACCCAACACGGTTATGAAGGGTGTGGTCGCGGTTTTGCTATCAACTTTAAAAAAGTCTTGGACAGCGTAGCGCCTGAATGGGTTAATTGTGAATTAAAGACTCCCATTCGTTGGAGTGAAAATGACACACTAGAAAATTTTGTATTTGATGCATTACTACTCAATGCTGAGCCAGCAGAGATAAATAGTGTAAAGCCGTCTCAATGTACAACCACAGAGCTGGATAAAGGGGAGTTAATAAAAAACCCTTCGATGTTGTCCGAGCTATTTGGTCTTTTAGTTAGCGCACATTATCAAACTAAGCCTTCGGATTTAATGCACATGCTGGATGATGATTTAGTCAGCATTCACGTGACACAGTTTAAACAACAAATCATTGCAGTGGCATTGCTGATACAAGAAGGTGGTATTGAACCAAAAATAGCGACTGATATTTTTGAAGGTACACGCCGTTTGCAAGGGCATCTCGTTGCTCAATCTTTAGCGGCAAACGTAGGTATTGAGAATGCCCCTTGTTTGTACGGCGAGCGCATAATTCGTATCGCGGTTCATCCTGCATTTCAACAGCAAGGTTTTGGGACTGCGTTGCTAAACTCATTAGTCCAAAAATCAAAAGCCGATTATATCAGCACCAGCTTTGGGGCGACTACCGAGCTACTTCAATTTTGGCAACAACTAAAATTCACACCCGTGTATTTAGGTATGAAACGCGATGCCAGCAGTGGCGCACATTCTGTCGTTATGCTTTACGCTAAAAATGGTAAAGGAAAAGTGTTGATACAAGATGCTCAGCAACGCTTTGCAAAACACTTTCCACATTTATTGTCTGAGCCTTTTTGTGAGCTTGAAAGTGAGTTGGTGTTGGCACTGCTCTCCCCACAAAAATCATTGCCGCGTGAAGAAAAAGAATTGTATGCGTTTGCAGAAAAACAGCGAGGTTATGAAAATACGTTTCATCCACTTTGGGAGTTAGTTTGTAGTGAACTTTCAAATGACTCAATGCTACATAGTAGTGAGAAACAAATCCTCGTTGTTAAAGTTTTGCAAAAGCACTCATGGTTAGCGCTTACAAAAAAGATGAACTGTGATATTCGGGGTAAAAAGGATGGGCTGAA
>CAZSXI010000053.1:0-4306 GCA_964611045.1 uncultured Cocleimonas sp.
AATAAGAAAGAGCGCCGCCAGATGGATAAATGGCGAGGTCGATAAGCAATAAATTTGTAAGAATTTTAATTTAAGGATTAAATGTGTACCTTTCTAAATCTAATATAAAAGTATTGCGTACTCAGGTTGAGGATAAGGGTGGCTTTGATGTCGCGATTGTACCGATGCAATCGGAAACATTCTTAAATGTAAAAATAGCGACAGAGTCACTTTATAAAAAATTGGTAGAAGCTGGGTTTAGAGTGTTAGTGGATGATAGAAATCAAAAACCTAAAAACAAATTTGAAATCGTCAAGTTATTAAAAATACCCCACCGTGTTGTTATCTCTAGCCGTAGTATTTCGGCTGGTGTTTATGAATATCGGAATCTACAGACGGACTATTTTGAAAAAGTAGCAGAGAAAGAAATGGCTGCTTTCTTGGTGAAAGCTATTATTTGAGACCTTTGATAGTTTTTAGACAAATAAAAATTGCTTTTTCTCTAATCTCTCCTATATCTCGTTTGAATACATGACTTGTTTTCCAAAGTTATTTAAATATCTTCGGGATGCTCCATTCATTGAACAGAATATAGGCTATTCAAATGACTATTAAAGATAATAGAGGTGCTGTCACACAACAAATTTTTGATGCATTGTCTATCAATTCCTCTCACAATAACGAGAATCTTGCTTGGCTGAAAAAGGAAATGCATCCGTTATTTTTCACGCTCAATAGACATGAGATTGAGGCGCTTTTATTACTAACAAACAGCTTGCATCATATGCAATATCATAAGCGGTTATTGCTCCTTGATACGATGGAGGTGACCATGATTGCTCAATTAAAGTCGCGAGGTTCGTTATATAAAACATTACAAGAAATGCCCGAAAAAGATATTTCCTACTTTGAAATAACAACATCTTGTTCTCTGTTACCAAAAGGAGAAGAAGGTTTAGAAGTTTTACGTTTTGACTATTTACGTAAGAAAAATAGTGATGTTATAGAGCTGATGAAAAAAGTAACTCTGCCAGATGCTATTTGCCAAGCAGTATCAAATGAGTTGAAGCGTACGTTTTCCAGTTTTCCTTTAGACGATACTTCAACGTTGCTAAAAATGTTGATAGTCAATAATTCTGAATATGTCCGTGTTTCACCGGCACGCCGTATTGCTCGATTATTAAATTTGTTTTATCAAACAAAGCTAAATGATGGCATTCATTTAGATTTGCAATCATTAAAGTTGGAAGCTGAAACTAATCGAGAGCAACAAAAGGAATATAGACTTTTATTTGGCATGGCTAACCCACCCACTAAAGGTTTCTTGGTTCAAATATTGGAGGTTTTTAATAGACTTAAAATCACGGTTAATCGTTCTTATAGTTTGACCTTAAGTAATGGTATTTCTCCTTACTTTCTATCGACATTTTATATTTCCAGCGCCGAGGTGAAAAAGATTGATAAAAGTTCTGATCTTTACTTTAAGCTTCAGCGCGAGCTATACAATACTCAGATACTCTCGTTAAAATCTAGTAGCTACTCTGCTTTATTAAATTCAGGTTTAACATCAGGGCCTGATGCTAGTTTAATTAACGCGATGATCAGTTTTTGTCATACTAATTTGGCGCATAACCACCCTGATAGTTTCTCTTTGGAAGGCATTACCAGAGCTTTTCATAATCACCCAGAAATCACGAATTTAATTTTAGCTTATTTTCATACTCGTTTTAATCCAGATTTATTTGACAGAGAATCTCATTGTTTAAACGCAGTAAGCAATGCTACAAACGCTGTTAATGGCTTTAACTCTGGACGAAAATTCTTGGATAGTTTTCGTCGAACGGTATTTCATTGTGCTTTATCATTTATTAAAAATACGTTAAAAACAAACTTTTATGTGGCAGAAAAACACGCTTTGTCCTTCCGCCTTGATCCGCACTATTTAGATGATTTAGGCGATAGATTTACAGAAAACTTACCCAGTGATAGGCCCTTTAGAATAACCTTTTTCTATGGTCGTAATGGCACGGCATACCACATTGGTTTTTCTGATATTGCTAGAGGAGGGTGGAGAACAATTATTACTCAGGGACGAGATGACTACGTTACAAATGCAAATACCATGTTTAAGGAAAACTATGTACTAGCGCATACCCAACATCTAAAAAATAAAGATATTTATGAAGGTGGCTCCAAAATGGTAGCGGTGTTACGTGCAAATGAGGAGGATGATAGAGAAACAATTCAGCAGCAGTTGTATAAATTGCAACTTAGTTTTATTAATGCATTTTTTGATTTATTTGTTACTGAAAATGGGACGGTAAAAGATCCAAGAGTTGTTGATTATTATGCGGAAGATGAGCCAATAGAACTTGGCCCTGATGAGAATATGCACGATGTCATGATTGAGATTATCGCAAAGCAAGCACAAAAAAGAGGTTATATTTTAGGTTCAGGTGTCATGTCGAGCAAACGTATTGGCATCAACCATAAAGAGTACGGAGTAACATCATTAGGCGTGACACGCTTTGCCGAGGTAACGTTGAAAGCATTGGGTATTGATATGCACGCTGATGAATTCAGCGTGAAGTTAACGGGTGGGCCAAATGGCGATGTGGCAGGTAATTGCATGCGGCTATTATTAGAGCGCTGTCCAAAGGTCAAAATCAAACTCATTATTGATGGATCAGGTGCATTATTTGATCCTGAAGGGCTTGATCGCGAGGCTTTATCGGCAGTGATATTAAAATCAGACTTAGATGTTTTTGATACAAGCGCTTTGCACAATGGTGGTTTTTTGCTCTATCGCACCCAGACACGAAAAGAGGGTATGCGAGTTTTACATAAAAAAGTGGTAATGCAAAACAATGTTTTGCAAGAGCAGTGGGTATCTAATGATAGCTTTCACAAGGAGTTTGACTTACTCCCATTTACCGTAAAAGCTGATTTGTTTATCCCTGCTGGTGGTCGCCCTGAGACAATGGATCTAGATAATTGTAATCAATATTTTGATGATCAGGGGCAGGCAAGCGCAAAAGTTATAGTAGAGGGAGCTAACTCGTTTATCACACCCGACGCAAGGCTGGAGTTGCAACGTCGTGGTGTTGTTATTATGCGAGATGCCTCGGCGAATAAATGTGGTGTGATTTCTTCATCTTATGAAATTATTGCCAATCTTATTTTAACTGACGATGAGTTTTTAGCGAATAAGACAGACTACGTTAACGATGTTATTTTGATATTGAATGAAATGGCAGAGCGAGAAGCTAGTTTGATTATAGAGCGATACATAGATAGTAATTACACCGTATTTTGTACAGAAAGTTCTAATAGTATTAGCCGAGAAATTAATAGCCACTATGCGCGCATTTTTGATTATTTTCAGGCTAATCCCGAGCTCTGTAACAAACCACTTTATTTGAATGCGATGTTATTGCACATGCCAAAACTTATTGGAGCTAATGAGCTTTTTAAAAGCCGCATCCAAAACCTACCAGAAAAAGTTAAATACGCTATCTTAGCGAGCAAGTTAGCTTCTGCCATGGTTTATGATGCTGATGATAATAGTCTTTATGCGGGGATGATTAACTCTCAACTTGAGACTTTCCCCCTGTTTTCTTGAGGAGGGTAATAAAGCAATTTGTGAGAGTTTGACGCATCTATGTCATTTGGCTATAGTAAGTTCTAGGTGCGCCGATTTGATTTTAAACAGAAACAGCTTGCAGGCGCTTTATAAGTATTGCTAAAGCGTGGTGAAAAGATTTTCAAGAACCCGCTTAGTTTTTTAGTGGGTTTTTTTATGCCCTAAAAAAGCAACAGAATAAGAGAGAATTAAGATGGATGATTTTAACTTCGACACACTAGCCATAAGAGCAGGGCAGGTACGCAGTAATTTTCAGGAGCATTCTGAAGCTATTTACCCAACCTCCAGCTTTATCTTCAAAAGTGCTGAAGAGGCTGCTGCGCGTTTTTCGGGTGAAGAAGAGGCGCATTTTTATACGCGTGTTTCTAATCCTACCGTTTCGTGTTTTCAAGATCGTTTAGCGGCGCTTGAAGGTGGCGAGATGGGCTTGGCAACTTCAACAGGCATGTCTGCAATCTTGGCGGTTATGCTCGGTACTTTGAAGGCTGGAGATCATGTATTGAGTTCTCGTTCTATTTTTGGCACGAGTACAATTTTATTTACCAATATTCTTGCTAAATTTGGTATTGAGTTTGATTTTGTTGATCTCTCCGACCTTGATGCATGGAAAGCATCCGTCAAATCAAATACCAAATTACTGTTTGCTGAGACACCTTCAAACCCTATTACCGAATTGGTGGATAT
>CAZSXI010000053.1:4406-10237 GCA_964611045.1 uncultured Cocleimonas sp.
ATGAGTCCGTTCAATGCTTGGGTGTTTACTAAAGGTTTGGAAACGCTAAACCTTCGCATGAAAGCACATTGTGATAATGCACTGGCATTGGCGACATGGTTGCAAGCTCAAGAAGTTGTAGAGAAAGTTTACTACCCAGGATTGGCTGATCACCCTCAACACGAGTTAGCAAAACAACAGCAAAAGGGTTTTGGGGGTATTGTTTCGTTCGTTGTGAAAGGCGGAAAAAATGTGGCGTGGAACATTGTGAATAATTTGCAGATGCTTTCTATCACAGCAAACCTCGGTGATACTAAAACAACCATTACACACCCCGCAACCACAACTCATGGGCGTTTATCACAAGAGCAACGTGATGATGCGAGTATTTCTGATGGGCTTTTACGAATATCTGTAGGTTTGGAAGATATAAATGATATTCAGAATGACCTAGCACGTGGTTTTAAGTGAGTAATAAAATACAAAACGGCAAAAAAAGGGGGGGGTGGACTTATAAATCCCCTCTTTTGATGCTTTAAAAAGGACTTTAACTGATGAAAAGTCCTCGCGAAGATCTTTTAGTCATGTTTCAGGCAGGATTGAATGCTGTTTCGGGTAAAACGGTTGTTGAAAATGAGTTGGTAACGGGACAATATAAAGATTATTCCCATTTTATAGCGATAGGAAAGGCTGCCGAATCAATGCTGTCTGGTGTTCCTTCCAAACAGATAAAGAGCGCCTTATTAATTTCGAAGCACGGGCATATTAGCGAGCAGTTTTATAAAAATAATAAAATTGAGTGTATAGAATCAGATCATCCAATCCCAAAAACTGCCAGTATCGAAGCGGGAAAATCATTAATAAATTATTTAGAAAACTTACCCATAAAAGAACCTATTTTATTTCTAATTTCTGGTGGTGCATCTGCTTTGGTAGAGGTTTTGCAAGAGGGATGGGATTTAAAACAACTACAAACATTAACAGATTATCTTTTGGCTAATGCTTATTCGATTGATGAAATAAATGCCGTGCGCCGTCGGCTTTCTAAAATTAAGGGCGGTGGCTTGTGGAATTATGTTGGTGAGCATTCTGCCACTTGTTTGATGATTTCTGATGTGCCTGATGATGACCCTGCGGTTATTGGTTCTGGTTTACTGTTTCCTGTTGAAGGCGATAAATTGCCCAAGCTTCCGAAGGAATGGTCTGAAAAATTGGATGCCTCTAGTCAGATTAGTGTACCTAGTCATTTTAACTGGAAGATTATTGCCTGTTTAGATCATGCAAAAGAAGCCGCAAGAACTAAGGCGTTAGCATTGGGTTACCAAGTGAAAATAATGCCAGAGTTTTTAGAAAGTGACGCAGAGCTTACGGCAAAAGACTGCGTATCTACTTTGCAAAAACATAAAAACACACTTTGTATCTGGGGCGGAGAAACAACGGTTAAATTACCAAAAAATGCAGGAAAGGGTGGGCGAAATCAGCACTTAGCATTATCTGCAGCTATCGAGATGGAGGGTCGAACTTCTCTGTGTTTGTTGGCAGCAGGTACCGATGGTTCGGATGGAATGACAGCGGCAACGGGTGCAGTAGTCGATGGTTTTACGGTGGCACAGGGTAACCAGCAGGGTAAAAAAGCGATAGACTATTTGGCTAGGGCGGATTCCAATTCCTTCTTTGAAAGCACTGATGCGCTTATCATTACAGGTGCAACAGGTACGAATGTAATGGATTTGGTGATAGGTATTAGTTATCCAAAATAAGCAGGCATAAAAAAGCCCACTGAGTTTAAAACGTCAGTGGGCTATTTATATCCTAAAGTGCTTTAACCGCATCGCCTTTTGTGAATATGCGCGTAAAGTAATCGCTAAGAATACGCAGTGCATAAATACCGATAGCTAAGAACGCCGCAATCGAAACGGGGAACAGCTATTCCACCACGCTCCAAAGATTAGGCACAAACAACGCCCCAAGCACAAAACTAACATTCACTGACATCGTTAAGGTGAGAGGTATAACCATTAAGGTAACTTCACGGTTAGATTTTTTGAGAGCTTGAAACTCGTCTGTCTTTTTAAACTTGCGATATTCGCTGATATTCAAGAATAGCAATCATTGATTTTTATCAAAAGGCTAATAATTTCTTGACTATATTAGTAGGTTATTATTTTCAGTCGAAAAAAAGCCCCGCAAATGCGAGGCTTTTAAAGTACTTTAAGAACGATAAAGTTCTAAGTCGATTAAGACTTTGTAGCAGCAGCTTTTTGTGCAGCTTCGATGCGCTTAAGCATTTCAGCAGCTTGTTTAGCTTGTGCTTCCCACTGTGCTTTAAGCATAGTGTAGTCTTGAGTTGCAGTAGCTTGTGGAGCGAAAGTAGGGTTAAAACCTGTAGGTGCGAAGTTGTTAGTTGAAGCAGCACCGTTTGTTGCGTTTCCGCCCATACCGTTAGCAAGACCGTTACCAGCCATGTTAGTTGCACCGTTAGCGTTTGCAGCAGTGTTACCAGCGCCTTGACCGTTTCCAGTTAGGTTGCCAGCAGTATTCATATCTGTGCGACCTTTTCCTTTGAAAGTGATAGAGAAGTCAACTTCGCCGTCTGCGTCGCCTTTACCTGTTCCCCAACCTGTTCCGTTAGCTTGACCGTTACCAGCGCCGTTACCAGCAGTAGTTCCGTTTGCAGCACCGTTGCCGTATGCGTTTCCGTTACCTGTACCGTTGTTAAATCCGTCGAACCAGTTTGCAGAAGCAGTACCCGTTAGAGCGATAAGAGCAGCGAATGTGAGTGCTTGTAATTTCATGATGTAATCCTTTTCGATGTGATTAATTAATAAGTAAGTAAAATATATAAAGGTATTTAAGTAAGTCCTAATATGAGCATATTCTAATATACTACTTTGCTATTTATCAAGCATTATTTGAAAATAAAATGAACTTATCAAGAAAGGATTGATATACGGTCGTTTAAAGAGGATTAAGATGATCTAGAAAAAGTGTTACCGACTCAAAAAAAGCATCTTTTTGTTGAATATGAGGAAGATGGCCGCTTTCTTTTATCGTTGTAACGGCAGAATTTGGAAAGAGAGATTGTATCAATGTGCTATCTGAATCTTGAATATAAGGTGAATTTCCGCCCTTTATAAAGAGTGTTTCTTTTGAGTATTGTTCTAGCGCTGTGGTGAATCCTGCAATTTTCAAATAGCCACGGCTGATTTCTTTGAGATTGGGCTTCCATGAGTAACGAGGTGCATCATCTTCAGTACCTGGATTTCTCTTAATATTTTTAAGCATAAAGCTACGCTCAGCTCGATCTTCAATCGCACCTTTAAGGTGCTCATCAATCTGATTGCGTGATGTTATCGACTCAATAGGTACAGTCATCACCGCTTGAAACATGTTTTGGTGCCAAAGTGGGTAGGGCTTGGGTGCAATATCCACCACAATCAAGCTTTCAACCATTTCGGGGTGAGCTAATGCTAATTGCATGGCTACTTTTCCACCCATTGAATGACCGAGTAAATGAAAGCTTTGAATATTTTCTGCTTTAGCTACCTTTATTACATCTTCATACATCTCACGATAACTCATGCCTTTTATATGGGGTGAGTCACCGTGGTTGCGTAAATCTAGCGTGATTACCGTTCGGGTTTGAGAGAGGCGTCTGGCTTGGGTGCGCCAATTATCCATTGAGCCTAGTAAGCCATGCAGAATAAAGAGAGGTGTTTTTACTTTGTTGGTTTTATCTGCTGTATCTTCTGGTGTGAAGATTTTGTAATTAAGTATTTCCATGGGTTGTTTAGAATTCTAAACCTGTTTTCTTGGTTTTGTCTAAAATAGCGGTACGCTCAGCATCACTCAAATTAGAAATATCATAATAAATTTGGTGAGATACGTCATCAATACCACAAAAAGAAAGTGTGCCATCCGTTACGGGGCGATGAATCAATTGTAGAGCATCATTATCTTTAAAGTATTCTTCAGAGCCGCCAGCCGTAATGATCACCAATGCTTTTTGGTGCTTTAGCAAACCTTTAACCCCTTCGCTTGAATATTCAAACGCAAGCCCGTT
This sequence comes from uncultured Cocleimonas sp., assembly GCA_964611045.1. GTDB lineage: Bacteria > Pseudomonadota > Gammaproteobacteria > Thiotrichales > Thiotrichaceae > Cocleimonas. The sequence continues at coordinate 8,449 of CAZSXI010000053.1, forward strand.
GGTTAAAACAATATCAAACCAACCTTTTAGCATTGCAGGACGATCAAACCACCAAAGAGGATAAATAAAGACAAGCCCTTCAGCCCATAAAAGCTGCTCTTGTTCTTTTGCTATATCTTTTGGAATTTTGCCCGAGTGAAGGACCGTTAAATCATCAGCTGAAAGTATGGGGTTAAAGTTCTCTTGATAAAGATCTTTGACTCTTACTTCATGCCCCGATTCTTCTAAACCTGCTTGAATATTTTCAAGCAATGCATGGTTAAAGCTATTAGGGTTTGGGTGGGTGAAAACGATAAGAACTTTCATGGTGAAAACTTCAATAAAATGAATGAAACAGGGCGCGCATTCTAAAGCAGAGTATGTGCTTAACGCAAATTAGACGGATAAATTAATAGGCGTGAAACTTGCTCTAAACGCCTATGGTTGGTACATTACGCTGATTATATTAACGATGATATTAGTCCTGTTGGTTTGAGGGCTATTAACTTATTGTTTACTCAGATGTTTTTATTGTTAAATTGATAATTGCAATCGCTATAAGATATAAAAACACGATCAAAATTCAGGGGCAGTCCAGAGTTGTAGTAATCGAATTCTGGCAACATTAATACGTCACATTTAGTTGTATCGAATAATTGGAAGTTTCTTTCTATGTTTAAATCATTTTTCAACCTCTTTTCAAGTGATATTTCTATCGACTTGGGAACAGCTAATACTTTAATTTATATGCGTGGCAAAGGCATCGTTTTAGATGAACCTTCCGTTGTCTCAATACGCCAAGAGCAAGGTCCGGGTGGTCCAAAAAAGATTGAAGCTGTTGGTTTTGATGCGAAAAAAATGCTGGGTCGTACACCTGAAAATATCACCGCTATACGCCCGATGAAAGACGGCGTAATTGCAGATTTCACCTACACCGAAATCATGTTGCAACATTTTATTAACAAAGTATCAGCAAAACGTATTTTTGGTGGACCAAGAGTTGTGATTTGTGTTCCATGTGGTGCAACGCAAGTTGAGCGTCGTGCGATTAAAGATTCCGCGATGGGCGCGGGTGCGCGCAAAGTCTATTTGGTTGAAGAGCCAATGGCGGCGGCAATCGGTGCAGGCATCCCAATAGATGAAGCAATCGGCTCAATGGTTTTAGATATAGGTGGCGGAACATCAGAAGTTGCCATCATGTCGCTACGCGGTATCGTGTATTCAGCATCGGTACGAATCGGTGGAGATCGCTTGGATGAAGCGATTATTAGTTATGTGCGTCGTAACTACGGTATGTTGATTGGTGAGGCTACCGCTGAAAATATCAAATGCACCATCGGTTCAGCCTACCCCGGTAAAGAATTACAAGAGATGGAAGTTAAAGGGCGTAACTTAGCAGAAGGTGTGCCACGTAGCTTTACCTTAACCAGTAATGAAATTTTAGAGGCATTACAAGAGCCATTATTTGGAATTGTGAGTGCGGTTAAAACAGCTTTAGAACAAACACCACCTGAATTAGGGGCCGATGTTGCTGATAGAGGCATCGTACTAACAGGTGGTGGCGCATTATTGCGTGATCTTGATCGTTTATTGATGGAAGAGACAGGAATTCCAGTTGTTGTAGCGGATGATCCGCTCACTTGTGTGGCTAGAGGCGGTGGACGCATTCTAGAAATGCTAGATGACGACGGATTTGGCTTCTGGGCGTCAGAATAATCATTAAAACAATCCTCTTTTTACCCAAATCCACACATGGAAAAGCGAAATAGAGTGCAAGTAATTGGTTTCATAGTATATTCAAGAAATCTTA
>CAZSXI010000054.1:0-253 GCA_964611045.1 uncultured Cocleimonas sp.
AACGGGAATCTCGGCTTCGCAACACAAGATTTCCGATAAAAAATTTCGGGAATGACGGTATTATCTAGCTTTGAATATTATTGACCTTTTATTTTGAACAGTCACTCCCAAACATCCCCATGGTTTGAATACCCCACATTCAACTGGAAAACTAAACACGCCGTCATCATTGGTGGTGGAATCTCAGGCTGCCAAATGGCGTGGCATCTATGCCAAGAAGATTGGCAAGTCACGTTAATCGAACGCCATGACA
>CAZSXI010000054.1:331-10229 GCA_964611045.1 uncultured Cocleimonas sp.
AGGATTTTTATACGCAATGTTTTGAATACACGCTATCACTCTTAGAAACACTCCAACAACAAGGAAAGTCCATCGACTGGAAACAGTGTGGCGCATTGCAACTCAGCCACAATCTGCGTGAAGAAAAACGCTGGAAAGCACTCGTGCAACGACAACTTCCGCCTGATTTTTTACAACTGCTTGATGAAGATGGGACATCACAACAAGCAGGCATTACCCTACCTTATAAATCTTGCTACTTTCCGCAAGCAGGTTGGATTAAGCCTGACAGCTTTTGCCGAGCATTGAGTGATCACCCAAACTGTAAGATTATTTATCATGCTGAAGCTTTACACTTATCCAAGCAGGATAAGGAATGGGACGTGCTGGATAGAAACAATCAAAGTATTGCCAAAGCAGAAGCGCTCATCATTTGTAATGGTAAAGATTTGTTCGATTTTGAGCAGTCAAGCTTCTTGCCCTACCAACCTGTTGCGGGTCAAACGACTTTTGCTACGGCAAACAAGCAAAGTAAAAAACTACAAACTGTAATCGGTCACGAGGGTTATTTAACACCTTCGATTGATGACCAACATATTTTTGGTGCGACGTTTGATCGAAACCAAAAAAATCCTCAACTAAAGACAGAAGCCGATGACAGAAATCGCGAACAATTAGAAAAGTATTTACCTTCTTTTATGGAGGGTATGGCAGAACTTTCAACATTCAAAAGCGCCCATACGGCTGTGCGCATGACTACGCCTGATCGCTTTCCCTATGTCGGCGCACTTCCTGACAAGGACTTCTACCAAACAAATTATCACGACTTGCACCAAGGAAAACACTATAAAAAATACCCATCGGCAAAATATCAAGAGGGGCTATTTATGTTGGGTGGACTGGGTTCTCGCGGTTTAACTACCAGTGGTTTATGCGCCAAAAACTTATGTGATTTGCTAGAAAATAGAGCATCATCACAGAGCCAACTGCTACACTATTGTCATCCTGCCCGTTTTTTAATAAAGGCAATCAAGCAAAATAAAATCCTATGATCAGAAAATTCGAATCACACACCCCCAGCATTCACCCATCCGCCTATATTGATGAAACCGCCTTAGTCAGCGGTGAAGTTGATATTGGCGAAGACAGTTCCGTATGGCCCATGACCGTTATCCGTGGCGACGTAAATCACATAAAAATAGGTAAACGCACAAATATCCAAGATGCCTCTGTTTTGCATGTCACTCATGCCAGCAACGAACACAGTGTCAAAGTGACCGATGCTCAAATCGGTTATCCCCTGATTATTGGTGATGATGTCACCGTGGGGCATAAAGCACTGCTCCACGCCTGCGTAATTGGTAATCGCGTATTGGTTGGCATGGGTTCTATTATTATGGATGGCGTGATTATTCAAGATGAAACCATCATTGCGGCGGGCAGCCTAGTGCCACCGAAGAAAACCTTAGAAAGTGGCTATCTGTGGGTGGGCAGCCCTGCTAAAAAAGCACGCCCGCTCACTGATAAAGAAAAAGGCTATCTAAAATACTCTGCCGAGCATTATGTGAGGCTTAAGGTGCGTACTGAAAGTTCTTGAGAAAACTGTTGAGAATCCCTGAATGAAAATACTAAAAAATATTATTTTAGCCCTTTTGTTGTTGATAATTGTAATTTGGTTTATCACAACACAACCTGTGTTAGTCACTGCAAATTCTGTTAATACACCTTCGGTTGATCCGCAGTTACTCAAATCCCACGTTATTATGCTTTCAGAAAAACTCCCTGCTCGTGGTGGGTTTGAAGAAAGGCTCAACCCCACGTTGGAGTGGATTGAACAACAAATAAAACCCTTCGGAAAAAGCACTCGCCAATCTTATAAGGTAAAAGACGAAAGCTTTCATAATATCTTATTAGATTTTGGGCCAGAAACAGAAGAAATAATCATCGTCGGCGCACACTATGATACTGCCCATAGCCTTGTTGGTGCTGATGACAATGCCAGCGGAGTAGCCGCTTTAATAGAATTGGCGCGTTTACTTTCTAACAATGAATCATCACTAAAAACACGCATACAATTAGCCTTTTACACCTTGGAAGAACCACCCTATTTTCGAACGACAAAAATGGGGAGTTTCATTCATGCTTCGTATTTAAAAAAGACACAGCAAAAAATCAAAGTGATGATTGCCTTGGATATGGTGGGTTATTTCTCTGATGAGAAAAACTCCCAACACTTTCCTTTTCCACTGATGGATAAAGCCTATTCAGACCGAGGTGATTTTATTGCTGTTGTAGGAAACCTTAGCAATATACCAGCTGTTCGTCGTGTTAAAAAAGACATGATTAGTGCCACTAAACTGCCTGTTTATTCAATCAATGCCCCCGCAATCATTCAAGGTGTCGATTTTTCAGATCATCTTAACTTTTGGCACTTTGGCTACCCTGCGGTACTCATCACTGATACATCTTTTATGAGAAACACGGCCTACCACACCAAAGAAGATACGGCTGACCGCTTAAATTATGAAAAAATGGCAGAAGTGGTCAAAGGACTTTATCAAGTGCTTATTCAATGAGGAGAAACATCTTAAAATAGGCTATTTCCAGCTAATTTATAGTCCACCCCCCCTGTTTTATGCCGATTTGTAATTACAAATCGGCATAAAACAGGGGGGGGTGGACTATAAAAACAGGCTTTTTTGATGCTTTTAAAGCAATATTTAATCAATCAGCGATCAACTTATGATAAATCTTGCTGGGTTTAAGCAAAGTAGATGGTTTTTTAGCTAGAATTATCCGCCCACTGCGATTAAATGGCTTGCATCCTTCTTCCAAGCTTCCACAGGTGTTCATAATCTCATAACGTCGATTCTTTATGTCATAGAACTCAAAGGTATTACTGCGTAAACCATCGCCACTAAAAGAGGTGCGTTCTTGTGCTTCAAGAATGAAGTCTTTAAAGGCTTTGTTATAAGAATAGAAATTTAGCTCCCTATCACTTCCCCAATTATGTTCATTTTTTTCAATTGTTAAGATCAATGCACCTGCTTGATATTGGATGGACTCGGAGATTGTTTGGAAGTCTGGCTGAATAGTTTCGTGGATTTTGAATGGCGTGACTTTTCGTATCAATCTATTTTTATCACTCACACAAGTAACCATTTGAATGCGCTTTTTTGTTCGCTCAATAAAAATAAAATCGATCACTTTATCGTGGTTAAAATCTTCTGCAAAAAATCCTTTAAGATTAACAACGACTGAATATGGAATGGCTTTTGAGTGGTAACTCCCTCTGGATAATATGTGCGTTACGGGTTTGAAACCTCCACTAGGATCTTTACAAACAGAGGGGATATTCATTATTGATTTGAAATTAGGAGAAACGTCTGCTGGGGTCTGTTTTTTTATGCCCTCACAACCCCATAGATAAATTGATAATAAAATTAGAATGGTTACTTTGCTTTTGTTTTTCATTTAAAAATCACTCATTAACTTCATCTTCGTGGCATTCACGTCCATCATAAAATGCATTGTTCCTTCACTCATTCCCCATCTCCTTTCATTTGTCACGGCAAGATGGTTTTTTTAAACTATACTCATTTTACAGTCGTTATTCTTAACATTGTAAATACCATTTTTTTATAGACCATATATAAAAGGGATCACCATGAAAGCAAACTTTAAATTGAAAAAACTACTCATCGCATTACCACTGGCATTTGCCAGCGCAACACTGACTACAGGCTTAAACGCTGAAGAGCTACGCATTTTAACATGGGGTGGTTACGCGCCTGATGATGTTATCAAACTATTTAAAGAAAAAACGGGGATTGATGTAAAAGTCACAAAATCAAATAACGAAGATATGATCTCAAAGCTTCGTGCAACCGGTGGTTCTGGTTTCGATTTAGCGCAACCAAGCCAAGATCGTGTAACAGGCGCACAAGAAAATTACGATATTTACAAGCCGATGGATTTATCAAAAATAGAAGGCGGTCAATTCATCACTTCAATGCTAGATGCAACTAAGAAAAACACGACCTTTAAAGATGCCGTTTACAGTGTGCCACATATTTGGGGAACCAGTGGATTAGTGGTAAATACCAAATCAGCTAGCGGTGTTAAAGATTACACTGACTTATGTAATAAAGACCTTGCGGGTAAAGTATCGTATCGTTTAAAACGCCCTACTTTAATCGGCTTTGCATTCTCGATGGGGCTAGACCCTTTTGCCGCATACAGCGACAAAGCAAAGTACAAAGAGCTCATGTCAAAAGTTGAGGCAAAGTTAGTTGAGTGTAAACCTATAGTAAAAACCTATTGGACAGGTGGAGATGCACTGCTTAATCTTCTACGTTCTGGCGAAGTGACCGCATCAATGGCGTGGGATACAGGCGGATGGAAACTAAATAAAGAGAATAAAGACATCACCTTTATTGCTCCAACCTCAGGAGCATTAGGTTGGATTGATACCTTCACGCTTCCTCGTAAAACCAAAAATGAAGCCGCCGCTTACAAGTGGATTAACTTTGTGATGCAACCTGAAATTGCTGCAAAAATTACCGCGGCTGCAGGTAACTTCACCGCATCAAAAGGGGCTGATACCTTTGCTGATGACACGCTTAAATCGCAATTTCAAAGCAGTTTCCCACAAGCCGCTTTGGATAATGTGAAATGGTATCCACCTGTTCCTGCAGGATTGGAAGAGATTGAGGGTAAAGTGCTTGATCGTGTAAAAGCGGCTAAGTAAATAAGCAAACAAAAGAAAAAAGAAAAAGCCAGTACTTGTTACTGGCTTTTTCTTCCCCTTATTAATCAAAAACCCTGTGAGAACAGCGCTATGCCGATAGATTTAGAAACACGCAACGTCAGCCGATTTTACGGTGATTTCACTGCTGTCGATGATGTCAGTTTAAAAATAGAGAAAGGTTCTTTCTTCTCAATACTCGGCCCATCAGGTTGCGGAAAGACCACGCTACTGCGTATGGTTGCAGGTTTTGACGAACCTAGCAAAGGCGATATTTTAATCCAAGATCAATCCATGCTGGATGTGCCGCCTAATAAACGCCCAGCGAATATGGTATTTCAACATCTCGCACTTTTTCCCATGATGACGGTTGCCGAAAACGTAGCTTATGGGCTAAAACGCCGTAAAATTGCTACTGCCGAGGTGAACAAACGTGTGCAAAATGCATTAGATAGCGTGAGCTTAGGCGATTCAGGAAAGAAGAAAATCAATCAACTCTCTGGTGGACAAAAGCAACGTATCGCGATTGCCCGCTGTTTAGTATTAGAACCTAAACTCTTATTACTAGATGAGCCACTCGGCGCGCTAGACCTTAAATTGCGCGAACACATGAAAGTCGAACTCAAACAAATGCAAGAAAGAATCGGCACAACCTTCATCTACATTACCCACGATCAGTCAGAAGCCTTGATGATGTCCAATAATGTGGCGGTGATGAATCATGGTAAATTCGATCAAGTCGGCTCCCCGACGGATCTTTATTACAATCCAGAAAGTGCTTTTGTGGCAGGTTTTGTCGGTGATTCAAATCGCTGGAAAGCCAAAGTCACCCGTGCCGAAAATGGTTTATGCACAACCCAAGTCACCAATGGACCCGAACTATTAGGAAAAGTTGCAGGTCGTGATGCCGTAAAGGTTGGCGATACGGTTGAAGTCTTTGTGCGCCCCGAAGCCATCAAAATCGCCAAAGAAAACCCCACTAAAAACGCAACAACGAAAGATGAAAACACCTTAAGTTGTAAAGTAGTCGATTTGTTATTTAACGGTGCAAACAGCACAGCTCTCATGGAAGACATTGCCACAGGCAAAGAAATGCACATCGCACTGCCTCAAACAGGCGAATACAGCCATCTGCAAAAAGGTGAGCAGCTCAATATCACCTGGGGACAAGACCAAACGCATTGCTTTAAGGAAGGGAGCTAGCCATGAAACAAGGCACCGGTATCTTCTTTTGGCTACTACTTGCACCGTTTGCATTATGGCTAATATTTCTCGTTTTTATCCCACATTTTGATATGTTGGGTATTGCCTTGCGTGAACAAACCGCACCGCGTGAGTACGCTTTTAGCTTTAAAAACTTTAGCGAATTTTTCACCGAACCACTCTATTGGCGCACCTTTTTACGCACCGCAATAATGTCTATATTGGCGACAGCAATGACACTACTGATTGCATTCCCTGTTTCATATTACATTGCCAAAATGATTCGCGGGCGCTCTAAAACATCCCTCTTTTTACTCTGCTTAATCCCCTTTTGGGTGAGCGAGCTAGTTCGCACCTACGGCTGGATGATTTTACTGCGTGAAACAGGCGTAATCAGTAACGCGCTACAATGGACAGGTTTGGTTTCAGGGCCTGTTGAGTTACTCTACAACGACGCCGCCATTATGGTCGGCTTGGTTTACACCTCCATGCTCTTTATGGTCGTACCCTTGGTCACGGTGCTCGAAAGTTTAGACGATGACATCATCGAAGCCAGCTACGATTTAGGTGGCAATATGTGGACGACAATGAAAGAAATCGTCTTCCCACACGCCATGCCTGGCATTGTTTCAGGTTGTATTATTGTCTTCATGCTCACACTCGGCAATTATCTTACGCCGAATTTATTGGGTGGCAAAGACAGCCTCTGGTTTACCGAGCAAATTTACACCCAATTTATCACCCGCTTTAACTGGGAGCTAGGCTCAGCCTTTGGCATTTTGCTGTTATTGCTCTCCTCCTTAATTGTTTGGCTAGGTTTAAAACTCAGCCGCCAAACACTCACCAGCACCATGGCATCTTAGGGAGACAAAAACATGATTCCTTCCATTCCACAATCAGGTTCACTTCGTTGGACATACCGCGCATATATTTTAATGTTCTATATTTTTTTAATGGCACCACTGGTGGTTGTCGCGGTATTTTCCTTTAACGATTCACTGTTCCCCTCACTCCCGTGGAATGGTTTTACACTCGACTGGTTCACCAGTAGCTCATCCCAACGTATGGGCGTATTCCACGATTCTGAAATGCTAGAAAGTGTCGGTATCTCTGCCTTTATTGCCTTTTGGGTAACGGTATTATCATTATTTGTTGCGACCACTAATGCCTTCTTATTCGAGCGTTATGACTTTAGAGGTAAAGAGTTCCTATATATGTTAATGCTATTACCGCTCGTTATTCCCGGCGTGATTTTAGGCATCTCCATGCTCATTGCCTCAAATTCTTTTGCCAATATGTTAGAGGAATCATACAACTTAGAATTAGAATTTTTAAGACCCGGTTTAGTCCTCATCATCCTCGGTCAATTTGCCTTTATCACCACTATCGCCACCATGGTTATTGGTGCGCGTTTACACAAAATGGATCGAACTTTAGAAGAAGCTGCCTACAACTTAGGCGCATCTAAAAGCGCTGTTTTATGGACAATTACCCTGCCGTATTTAAGACCCGCACTCATCGGCGCTGGCATCGTTGCATTCTTAATGAGTTTTGAAAATTTTAATACGACCTTGATGCTATCCAGCTCCGATTCTCCCCTCACCATCACCATGTTTGATCGTTTACGAGAAGGCTCTACGCCAGAATTAAACGCCGTATCGGTCTTATTGATGATTGGCTCAGGAATATTGGCGCTATTGAGTGTATTCGTTCAAAAAAATGAATATAACTAGCCTTTTTCCTTTGCCCCCCCCCCCCCAGTTTTTCGATGTTTTGTACGGGTTTTTTACTACAAATCGGCATAAAATAAGGGAGGTGGCAAAGAAAAATAGCTTAAAAAAATGTAACTACTCAGCGAAAATTAAATTAAAAATATCTTGACAGGTTTTAGCTGTCTTTTGATGATTTCCATCATCCTTGTTACGTGTCCACTTTATTCCCCTGTCTTGGCACAAATAGACTATGCCAGAGCCTCGTCAATAAACAGAATACCCCACCACACCTGATTTTTTTGTGTGGCATACAAAGCCAAAAATCTGTCTTTTATAATCTATGAGATACTACACCTGTTATAAATCAGTTGTACAAATGAAGATAGATGCCATCGATATTGATGAGACCCTCGCAAAAGCCAAAAAACTTTTAAACGAGGAAAAAGGGTTGTCGCCTGCTTTCCAATAGACGATGGAAGTTCTGCTTATGCTGGGTTCCCTTTTATTAAACCGTGCCACACTCAATAGTAGCAATAGCAGTAAACCACCATCCCTGGATCCCAATCGTAAGAAAAACAAGAGGAAGCGTTCAAAAAAATCAACCGGTGGGCAAGACGGACATATCGGTAAAACACTACGCAAAATACCAGACCCTGATGAATTCAGGATCATCAAACTTGACAGGAATGACCTTCCCAAAGGTAAATACACAGAGGCAGGTTTTGAAACACGACAAGTCTTTGATATTGATATTTCACGACGGGTCACAGAGTATCAGGCACAGGTGCTTGAAAACGAACAGGGCAAACGCTTTATAGCCCCTTTTCCAGAAGGTGTGACCAAAGCAGTACAATATGGCCATCAGCTAAAGGCACATGCTGTCTATTTATCCCAATATCAACTACTGCCTTATAAGCGTATAAAAGAATATTTTACGGATCAGTTACACATGCCTTTGAGCGAAGGTTCGCTTTATAACTTTAATCTACAAGCTCATGCCAAACTCGCTGGATTTGAAGAGGCGTGTAAAAACCATTTGGCTCAAGCGAAAGTCAACCATGCTGATGAAACCAGTATCAATATCAATGGAAAACGCCAGTGGCTACATTGCATATCCAATGAAAAATGGACGTGTTTCTCTGCTCATCAAAAGCGAGGCAAAGAGGCGATGGATGCTATTGGTATTCTACCTATATTCAACGGCATCCTCGTCCATGATCACTGGAAACCTTATTACCGCTATGATTTTTCCCATGCATTGTGCAATGCACATCATATTAGGGAGTTAACCCGTGCCTATGAGCAGGACAAGCAACAATGGGCGAAACAGATGGAGCAACTTCTTAAAGAAATCAATCGAGTTGTTGAGGATGCAGGCGGTGTTTTACAACACAAGGAGGCTGAAAACATGAGGAAACGCTACAGGACACTCCTCAAGAAAGCGCAAAAAGAATGCCCGCCACCCAAACCACCTGACAAACCCAAGCGAGGACGCTTGAAACGATCAAAAGCAAGAAACTTATTAGAACGCTTGATCAATTATGAAAACGATGTGTTGCATTTTATGGTAAACCAACAGGTACCCTTTACGAATAACCTTGGGGAAAATGATATTCGCATGACCAAGGTACAGCAAAAAATATCAGGGTGTTTCCGAAGCCAAAAAGGGGCTGATATATTCTGCCGTGTACGGGGTTATCTTTCTACGTGTAGAAAGCAAGGGCTTAGTGCTACTGAAGCGATGAAGTTGGCTTTTGATGGTGAAATGCCTACTTTTCTGTGATTGATGTTTATTACGCTGAGTAGTTACCACTATGATTACAAATCGTCAAAAAAAGGGGGAGGTGGACGTTAAAAATGATTAAAAAACTATCAAAACGAAGCCTAGCCCCATGCTAATTGCACAAATAAGCGACACGCACGTCGCCAGCGCGGGTAAAAAAGCCTATGGCGTTGCTCCAACAGGTGAAAACCTAAAAATTTGCGTGGAAAACATCAACCAACTCGATCCAAAACCCGATTTGGTCTTGCTGACAGGTGATATAACCAACGCCAGCCTAAAAGAAGAGTTTGAATACGCTTTTGCACTGCTCAATAAACTGGATATTCCCTATTTTGTAATACCGGGCAACCACGATGATCGACTCAAACTAAAATCTACCTTTGATAAACATTGCCCTGCAGTTTCTACGCCACAAAATTTTATCCAATATGTGGTTGATGATTATAAAATTCGTTTAATCGCCATGGATAGCAC
>CAZSXI010000055.1:0-10126 GCA_964611045.1 uncultured Cocleimonas sp.
TCGTCATTTATCTGCCAAGGTTAGAACCTTTGTTGATATGGCAGTTGAACACTTTAAACCAACAGCGGGAGCAGTGAGCGAATGGGATAAAGAATTACCGCTATAATAAATTTAATCTTTACGTTTGAGATCAAAAAATGACATTAAAAGGCAAAACAGCCATCATCACAGGATCAACCTCAGGCATCGGATTAGGTATTGCAAAAGGCTTTGCTAATGAAGGAATCAATATTGTTTTAAATGGTTTTGGTGATTTTGAAGCTATCGAAAAAGAACGTAAAAAAATTGAAGGCATGGGTGTTAAGTGCATCTACAATAACGCTGATATGACCAAGCCAGATGAAATCACGGCGATGGTTAACGAAGCTGTAAAGCACTTTGGTGCAGTTGATATTCTTGTGAACAATGCAGGCATTCAACACGTTTCTCCCGTGGAAGAATTCCCACCTGAAAAATGGGATGCCATTATTGCCATCAATATGTCATCCGCCTTTCATGCAACACGCGCGGTAATCCCTCACATGAAAAAACAAGGCTGGGGTCGTATCATCAATATTGCCTCAGCGCATGGCTTAGTTGCATCACCCTATAAATCTGCCTACGTTACTGCTAAACACGGCTTGCTTGGCTTTAACAAAACCGTTGCGCTAGAAGTTGCTCAAGACAATATTACCAGCAACGCAATCTGCCCCGGCTATGTGCTAACGCCATTAGTAGAAAAGCAAATCCCTGATACTGCCAAAGCACGAGGTATCACCGAAGAAGAAGTAAAGCGTGATGTATTACTTGCAGCACAATGGACGAAGAAATTTGTCAGCGTAGAAGAAATCGCAGGAACGGTTTTGTTTTTATGTTCTGAGCATGCGCAGAATATTACAGGTACACACATCTCAATTGATGGTGGTTGGACAGCGGCGTGATCAAAAGATACACAATGAAGAGATAGCCCATTGATTATGAGGCCTCTGCACGAGGGATATGAAAATACTTACTTAAATATCCTTATTTTTATTCTCACTATAAGGCATCTCTATTAATTTCTGCTTGTTTTTGGTCGCTATTTTATCCCAATCAATATTATTACAAGCCACACACTCTTCCTTAAAAACCCCAACTTTAACCAACAAAGCATGAATTTTACAACCAACACAATATCCAAACACAACTTCTAACCACATAAACCCCATGCAAAACCACACCAGTACGATACCTGTCCACCAAGGCATAAAGTTCGTTGTTGTGGGTAATAGTTCAGCACCAAATAGGGCATTCACCCAGCCTGCAAATGTATCTGGATTAAAAAACAATAAACATGCAATAACAAAAACTATCCCAATAGACCAAGCTAAACGCTTAGGCGCTAATGGCTTCCATACAGGTGGGGTATTGCGCGCAAAAAAACTACTTATAAAAATTGTAGGAGATAAACGCGCTGTAGCCACAAACATGCCTGCTAACATCTCAAAAAGAACATAAAATAACAGCATTGTCTGTAATGAGTATTCATACACCCGCCGAGTAACCTCTGCAGAATAAATGATGTGTTCATCCCAATTAGTTTCATAGGTATCCACTAAAGTATTTGAATCAACGACAAACTTTGAGGTGTATGCAACATCAAACAATGTTAGCCCCATGAATAATGGGATGATTAACAATATGCCCGCTCTAATCCGAATAGCAACATCGTTTACATAAAGTGGGCTTTCTTTAGTATCTCTAAACCAAAGTTGCTTCAATGTATTTGTCATATTTCAATGCATCTCTTTGTTTATTGCTAAAGTAACATTTTAACAATTGGACGATATTCACTACACAATAAGTTTATAATTTTTGGGAAAATCTAAATTATTAAGCGCTTAGATTACAGTATTTTCATAGTGTAACTTTAATCACTCCTTTTCATCCTTGCTGTGAAATATTTTACCTACAAAGTCCAAGCCTTCTCAATCTCATCCGCTTTTAACGGCTTAACCTGCAACTCACGCTCTTCTTCACCAGGTTGTCCAACCTTCACTGTAATTTCATCTTCATCACGCCCTTGGCTGTAACGCGCGGTGATCTGTGCAGCGAGGTAAATATCTTCTGCTGAAATATCCGAGCCATCCAATAAAGTAAGCGGTCCATTACAACTAGCGGTTTTAACGTAGGTGAATTGTTTTCTATAACCTTGTAAAAAACGAGTTTCGCCCTCTTCTCGTGAGACAATCACTTTAAAGTTTTCTCGTGGGCGGAGATGACGACCGATTTTAAGCAACATTATGTCGTCCATTTCATAAGTTCTTTCTTCACCTCGATGCCCTAATAAGTCTTTCATTTTCCCTGAATAGTTAGGATCAGTTAAAAAACAGCAACCCCCTGCGGGTTGGGCATAATCATCCAGCTTCCATTTTTCTGCCAATGCCATTTGTGGTTTGCGGTTACGCCCTGAAAAATCGAACAGCTTTTCTCTATCAACCCAGCCTTCGCGTTCTGGTTTTGTAGCGGGTAAGTTTTGCGCACACAAAGGACGTAGCAATAAATCATCTGCGCCAGATTCTGCAGCAATGATCGGCATGGTTTCGCGGCGTTGTGACATGGGGCGTTGTCCGACCACTTCGCCTGTTACGATAAAATCAAAATCGTGTTCTTCAATCCACTGGTGCGCTCTTTTGACCATGAAGATTTTACAATCAAGACAAGGGTTTAGATTTGCGCCATAACCATGTTTAGGATTAAGAACAACATCTTTATATTCTTCAACCACATCAACAATGTGTAATTTAATGCCCAGCTGTTCGGCAACCCACAATGAATTATTGCGCTTTGGTTTGCTGGCTTTCTTTTTACGGATGGCGTGGGTGTGACCCTCAACACAAAAACCCGTGAAGAAATTAATACCTTCTACATGAATGCCCTGCTCTATCATGGCTTTGGTTGCCAGTAACGAATCTAATCCACCAGAGATTAAAGAGACGGCTTTACGTTGTTTTTGAGCTTGCTTTGTCATGGGTTGAGGCTATGAGATGTGAAAAAGGGGCATTATAGGCTTGCTTACTATACTTGTCTAAGTCCACCCCCCCTCTTTTTTGCCGATTTGTATTAAAAAAGCCCTGCTTTTCAAAGAAAAGAAGGGCTTAATTCGCCTTAAAATGCGCTTTAATTTTGCTAAACGCTTAAAGTCGTTCAAATACAGTCGCAATTCCCTGACCATGACCGATACACATGGTCGCTAAACCAAAAGTTGCATCTTTCTCTTTCATTATATTCATCAAAGTCGTTGAAATACGCGAGCCAGAACAACCCAACGGATGCCCAAGTGCAATTGCACCACCATTGAGGTTCACTTTTTCATCCATCACATCCATGATGCCTAAATCTTTTAACACGGGTAGTGATTGTGCCGCGAAGGCCTCATTTAATTCCCACACATCAATATCATTGGCAGTTAGCCCAGCTTTTTTAAGTGCTATTTGCGAGGCGGGTACTGGGCCATAACCCATGATTGCAGGGTCTACACCTGCTAAACCTAGTGATGTTATTTTTGCGATAGGCGTTAGACCTGCTTCTTGTGCCGCTTGAGCTGACATAATGATCATTGCCGATGCGCCATCTGATAATGCAGATGACGTACCTGCTGTCACTGTTCCACCTTTTGGATTGAACACGGGGCGCAAGCCAGCCAAAGTTTCTGTTGTGGTGTCTGGGCGAATCACTTCATCTTTTTTGCACATTTGCGGTAAGCCGTCTGCATCGTGACCGGGTGTTGGCACGATCTCATTATCAAACTTTCCTGCCTCTGCCGCCGCGTGTGCAAATTGATGCGAGCGTGCGCCAAACGCATCTTGTGCTTCGCGTGTTATGCCGTGTTGTACTGCTAACATTTCAGCGGTTAAGCCCATCATGTTTGATGCCATTGCCGCGTGTTTAGCGAAACTTGGATTCAGATCAACGCCATGCGTCATTGGGATATGCCCCATGTGCTCAACACCACCTATAATATAAAAATCACCGTTGCCCGATTGTATGCCTTGCGCGGCGGTGTGAATAGCTTGCATGGATGAACCACATAAACGATTCACTGTTTGTGCAGGCACGGTATGTGGTAAGCGTGTGAGCAATGCCATCACGCGCGCAACATTAAAACCTTGCTCTAGCGTTTGGTAGGTACAACCCCAAATCACGTCATCGACCTTTGCTGGGTCTAAACCTTCATTTCGATCAAATAATGCTTCGACCAAATGTGCGGATAAATTCTCTGCGCGAGTTACGCGGTACATTCCATTTTTTGAACGACCCATTGGCGTTCTTACGCCATCGATTACTACTGCATCTCTTGGATTAAGTGTGCTCATTATTACGCCCCTCCGCCGAAAAATTTAAGATCATTTGATGCCATATCGGCGAGTAATTTTGGTACTTTATAAGCTTCGCCTAGATCAGCGTATTTTTCTGCCATTGTTACAAAATCCTTGGTTCCGATTGAATCAATATAACGTAATGCACCTCCTCTAAAGGGCGGGAAGCCTATTCCCCAAATCAAGCTCATATCGGCTGATTCTGGTGAATCTACAATCTTATCTTCCAAACAACGCACCACTTCTAAACACAGTGATAACATCATGCGTTCAACAATTTCTTCATCGCTGAATTCATCGGCTTGGCGAATCGCGCTGGATGTTTTTGCCACCATTGCAATCGCTTCTTTATCCACTTTCTTTTGAAGTCTTCCGCGTCTATCTAGCTCGTAGCTATAATATCCACTGCCTGATTTTTGCCCTAAGCGCTTCTCTTTAAACATCGCTTCGGTTGCAGAATCAAAATCAATTTTCATACGATCAGGAAAGCCTTCTGCCATTACCGCAGAACCGTGACAAGCTACATCAAGCCCCACAACATCGAGCAAATACGCGGGGCCCATTGGCCAACCGAAACGCTCCATAACTTTATCAATGTGCAAAAAATCTGCGCCATCGTTTACCAACTTTTCAAACGCATTTAGATAGGGGAATAAAACGCGATTCACCATAAAACCCGGGCAATCATTAACAACAATCGGCTTTTTACCAATCGCCAATGCATAAGCAACGGTTGTGGCAATGGTTTCATCCGATGATTTTTCACCACGAATAACTTCAACCAATGGCATAAGCGGTACAGGGTTGAAAAAGTGCATTCCACAAACACGCTCTGGATGTTTGGTTGCGGTGGCTAATTCAGTGATAGAAATGGTTGAAGTGTTGGATGCGAGGATTGTGTCTTTGCTAACAATACCTTCAAGCTCTGCTAACACCGATTTTTTGATATCCACATTTTCGACAACGGCCTCAACCACAATATCGGTATTCGCAACGTCTCCATAGGTTAGCGTGGTATTAATGCCTGAGAGCGTATCCATCATCACTTCTTGAGTCATAATGCCGCGCTTTACACGTTTGGCTAATAGCTTTTTAACTTCTTTCATGCCGAGCTCAAGCGCGTCATCATTAATGTCTTTCATAATGATTGGCGTGCCTTTCAAAGCACTTTGATAGGCGATTCCTCCCCCCATAACACCTGCGCCTAATACCGAAGCTGTTTTAACCTCTTTTGCAATTTTAGTGAGTTTTGATGCTTGGCGTTTTAACGCTTGATCATTTAAGAACAAGCCCACCAAGTTTGCCGCAACGTCTGTTTTTGCGGCTTTTACAAACCCTTTAACCTCAACCACCATCGCCTCATCACGATGCATATTGGCGTGTGTTTGCATCGCATTGAGCATGATTTTTGGCGCAGGGTAATGTGGACCTGCCTTACCTAAAATCATGCCACGCGCTGTTTCAAATGCCATCAGCTGTTCCATTTTATTCAGCCTAATGCCGTTACGTTTCTCTTCGCGACGCGCCTCGAAATCCATCTCACCAGCCATGCAACGCTCTAACAACTTGATGCCCGCATCGTATAATTTATCAGGCTCTACAACCGCATCGACTCCGCCCTCTTTTAGCGCATCGTCTGGGCGTTGTGGTTTACCCATCGCAATCCATTTGAATGCGTTATCCAAACCAATCAAACGTGGCAGACGGAAACTACCGCCCCAACCAGGGAAGATGCCAAGGTTAATTTCTGGCAAACCGACACGACCCTTAGTAGTCATAATGCGGTAATCGGTGCTTAATGGAAGTTCAAAACCACCACCTAATGCACCACCGTTAATGGCAGAAACAGTAGGAAATGGGAAATCTTCCATCGTCGCAAAGGTTTTATGCACATCAATTAACTTTGCTTCAAATTCATCTGATGGCAATCCGAACCAGCCAATAAATTCAGTAATATCTGCACCAACAATAAAGTCTTTTTTAGAACTGGTGAGTAGCAAACCTTTTACAGAGGAGTCTTTGCCAAGCGCAACTATCGCCTCTTGAAACTCAGAAAGTGCTTTATGGTCGAGCTTATTAATAGGCAGATCACTGCGATTAAAATTAAGTTCTGCACCGCCGTTGTCGAGTTTTTTTACCGACAGGCATTGTCCTTCAAAAATCATATTTGCTCCTAAGAGTCACTTTAAATGGGTAGTAAATTGCTATGAGCGCCAGATGATAACTCAAAAATAGAGCGAACGCTCGTTTTTATTATAGCAGCGCTGACATAATAGAATATAGCTTACTCTTTGCATTAAGGTTTGAGGATCGCAATCCTGATTACGTCGGTTTTTATCGATTTTTGTTTCATAAATGACGCATAAAAAAATACCCATATCTGGCGATACAGGCATTTTACTCTTAAAAGATTTTGTTTTCACATCGTCTCTAATACGGGATTTTTTGTTTTCTTTTAACTTTTAGGGTTATTTAGTACTTACCCACCAAGTTTATGAACCAACCTTTGGCTGTACCGTCGGTATTGCTCAGATCATCATCAAAATCAGTGAAGTTATAACCAATTCCGATCTTCATATTGTCGCCAATATGTCGGTCAACTGAAATCATTGCACCGTGAGTAGTGTCTTGTGATTCTTTTGAGTTCATCCAATGATATGCTGCCATGGCATCCCACTTACTGGTTAAGTGATAACGTACTCTTGCGGCAGCTAAGGTGGCATCATTTTTACTCCATGAGCCTGTATTACGATTAGCGCGGACTTCGCCTGTTTTATGCGCTAGTTTGGCCCCTATTTCCCATTTTTGATCAAGTTGGTAACTACTTTCTATACTCGCAATCAGTGATTTTTCATCGGGTTGCGTGCTTTGTGATAGCGGTTGTAGATCATAAAGGTAGGTCAATCGACCCAATACATTCAAACGATCATTATCAACAGGACGAAGTGCAAAACCAAGTGATGCTTCGGTGAATTTTGCATCACGGGTGTTACCTGCTTTGTCTTTTGTTTCTGAGTAATTAAACTTACCTTGTAATCGTAAGGATGGGTTTAATTGGTGTTTAACGCTGTTGGTTGTTACCCACTGCTCTGTATTTTCTGCACCAATACCTGTGCCTTTATCGCGTCTATATTCTAAGCGAGTGCTGGCATCTGTTTTGCCTTTGCGGTAGCTTAGACCCACTGAAAATGCGTCTCTGTTAGTAAGACCACTGGCTGCTTTATTTAACTTTGCCGTTTGCACAGAAGCGGTTGCTGTTAACTCTTTGTTTACTTGATAATCTACGCCGAATGTATGACCTACGCCTGAGGCTGTTTTTTCACGCGTAAATTGATGCTCAGTGAAGACTTTTAGTTGGTCTGATACCGTTTTGCGTTGCCCCATCGTCATGGTGCTACGTTTATTATCAATTTTGTCATTCGACATCGTATAGCTACTGTAAAGCTGGTAGCCATCATTCACGTTATAGGTTGCACCCAATGTTGCGGCATCACCACGGTCGCCCGTGCTTAGCTCTGCATTTACTTCTAACTTGTCGTTGATTCTGGCATTTGTACCAATCGTGAAGAGGTTGTTATCTTCATAAGCACCACTTTTTGAGATTGTGCCTTGAGCGATAGCATAGAGATTTACATTTTCATTAACATCGTAGCCTACTTTAAATGCACCTAATAAGCCCTTTCCATCTTTTGTATTATCAACTTTATCATCTTCATTAATATGACGAACTTCACCACTTAGTGTTAGATTATCTTTTACTTTGTAATCAACTTGTACACTGGCAGTGGTGGTCTCTTTAACCGCTTTTTTATCTAGTAATGTTGCTTTAGCCGATAGATCAATTTTGTCATTGAGCTGAACAATGGCTTCTGCACCTGCATCAATCGTATCTACTCCATTGTCTAAGTTTGAGGTTGAGAAACCTGCATCACGGTTTTTATACCATGCGCCTACTGAGCCTTTGTTTTTATTAAAGTAGCTGAACTCGTTTAGATTTGCGCGTGCTTCAATACTATAAGCACTGCCATTAATATTACTGGCTGAACTATTGTCATTGAATGGCGTGAAATTTAAACCGCCATCATCCGATAAAAAACTACCCTGCGTTTGGTTTGATTCACTTTTAGCAAACTCAGCTTTAATGTAGGTGCCTTTTGCTTTTTGGAGTGTGACATCAACACCCTTAAGATCGTAGTCATCTGCACTACGATTCTCGTGTACGTACGTTCCACCTATGGCTACATGGTCGTTTAACCAAACTTTTCCGTTTGCACCATAAGTGGCTTTATCACTTTTAAAGTCATTAGGCACATACTCGTAATCCACCATTAAGAAGACTTGATCACCATCAAGCGGTGTATCTTTTATTAACGACGGTCCTGATTGCTTAGCTATTTGTAATAGTGGGCGGTGTAGAATAATGCGACCTTGAAAATCATCGATTTCATAATCACGACCTTCTTCCATCACAATTTTCTTTACCGCACGATCACTGTCACCACGTTCACGGATCTCTATCCAAACTTTTTCTGAGCCATCAACGATGTCTGTATCTTTAAGGTAATAAAGACTACCGCCTGTGCCTACAAATTGATTATGTCTAAAGGCACTTTGTGCTTCTGATGCAAACAATGTTACATCTGTTTTATGATCACCTGTTTTAGTCACTTGGGTATTTTTATGATTTAGCTTTGCACCGTATAAACTACGGTTGAATGAGCTTAATTCTGTACCGGTTAAATCGGTATTGTAGTTACCCCACAAGGCACGAGACTTGTCCCAATCGACACGCACATACATTTTTCCTTGGCTGTCTGTATCATCAATTAATGTTGAATCATCACCGTATACTGGGTAATACTTATCTGGGTCTAAACGACGGAACAAACTGCGTGGGTCTTTTTTGTGAATATCATCAAACAAGTCTTCAATCGCTTCTGTGCCGGTATCCATTTGAGCGGTTACTAGGTATTTACCTTTAATTTTACCTTTTAGGTAAAACGCTAAACGACCGTCTACAAAAATATCACCGTCGAGGTGTTTATCACCATCACTCAAACTTTGAAGATTACCCGTCACTTTTCCTTCGCCGATGGTGACATCAGCCAAAGCAACCATAAACATGTATTTGCCTTTTAGATCTACATTTAGAGTTTTGTTGTAGCTTTGTTTTGCGTTATCTGTAATCGCTACATCAAAATTATGTTTGCCATCGGGTAATAATTTTTCAATAAAGAATTTACCATCTGCTACGCTTACCGCTTCGCCATTGATTTTAATGCTATTGCCATTGGCAATATCACGACCAAATATGCGTACTTGCGAACCATATAATGGAATCGTTTGACGGCTTAGATTGTTTTCTAAAATTTGAGTAGTTGATTGGTTATTGGTTTTAGCAATGTGCCTATCTGACCTTGAACCTATGACATTCAACGTACGAGCATGGGTTTCATCCAAGTGACCTTTCTTATCACGTACTTTTAAAACATAAGTAAGCTGATCGCCTGCTTTAAGTTTTTGTCCATTGCTGGTTTTACCATTCCATTTAATGGTGCGACCATTTTTAAGATCTCGCCCTACAAAGTTAGCCAGTGGATTTAATTGTTGTTCATCATCCGCGTGATAGACCAGCATTTCCCAACTATCAATGAAGTGTGCATAGTTGGTTTTAATATTAAAGTTTAATGGGTTAACAAACTGTCCATCTTTGATTTCAACACTTGAACTACCAATAACGTCTAGCTTTGGATTGATAGAGGCAGGGTCTTTACTTACCCAGATTACAC
>CAZSXI010000056.1:0-10024 GCA_964611045.1 uncultured Cocleimonas sp.
TCGGTTCAGGCAGAGATTCTGCAATTATTATTAGAAATCCGTCAGCAACGTGACCTGACATTACTTTTCATAACGCACAATATCGGTGTGGTTGAGTATTTGAGTGATGAGACAGTAGTGATGAAAGCTGGCAAGATCGTAGAGCAGGGCTTAACCGCTGATGTTTGTGGCAACCCTCAGCAGACATACACGCAAAAATTATTAGAGGCGGTTCCTCGTTTAAAAGTGAGTTAGAGACCTTTCCTCGCCTAAGCGAGGGCTCCTTCTGTCAGGAGTCCCAGCTTAGGCTGGGAAGTAGTATTGAGTTAATAGAGCACTTCGAGTGAAGGATAAACATGAGCATAAAATTAATTCTAACAGGCGGGACGATTGATAAGCATTATAACGAATCCAATGGTGAGTTAGATTTTGCTAAAACCCATATGCCTGATTTGTTAGAGTTAGGACGAAATTGTGCTGAAATCGAAATAGAACAAACAATGCTGTTAGATAGTTTAGAGATGACGGATGCAGATAGGCAGATAGTTTTAGATGCTTGTATGAAATCAGCTCAAGATAGAATTCTTATCACGCATGGCACAGACGCCATTGTTGAAACTGCCACGGTACTGGGCGAGGCTAAGCTAGATAAAACTATCGTATTAGTCGGTGCAATGATTCCCTTTGTTTTCAAACATTCTGATGCAGTATTCAATATGGGCTTTGCACTGGGAGCATTGGAGTGCTTACCACAGGGAGTTTATGTGGCTATGAATGGAAAAGTGTTTGATTGGGATGCTGTTGTCAAGAATAGAGATTTAGGTGTTTTTGAAAGTGTTTCTTAATCAATATTTAATCAAAGAAAATATTAGTCAAGATCAGAGTCAATGGTAGTAAGTTATTAAGCCCTCTCTCCCTAGCAGGGAGAGAGTTGGAGAGAGGGTAGTAGCTCAAAGATAAGCAATAGTGTTTAGCTTTCTACCCTCTCCCTAACCCCCCTCCTGCTAGGTGGAGGGGACTGAGATTAAAGCCCATTCTTCTTTAGCACAGCCATCGCATTAATAGCTTTAGGATTGCCTTGCTTAGCCGCTTTTTTAAACCACTTTTTTGCTTCTTTGATGTTTTTAGTGACGCCATAACCATTCGCATACATCGCACCAACGCTGTATTGGGCCGCAGGCAGTTTTTTCACCGCTGCTTTTTTATACCATTTGAAAGCTTGCTTGTGGCTCTTTTTCACACCTACACCATCGACATATAAATCACCCATAAAATATTGAGAAAGTGAAAATCCTTTTTTTGCCGCTTTGTTAAACCACGAAAAAGCCACTTTATCATTTCGCTTTGTGCCAATGCCTTGTAAGTAGCTTAAACCTAAATTATGTTGGGCTAAGACTACGCCTCTGTTAGCCGCTTTTTTAAACCATTTAAGCGCTTGTTTATCATTTTTCTTTGTACCAAGACCTTGTGAATACAGTGAAGCTAAATCGTATTGTGCATCAGCATTATTACGTTTTGCAGCTTTTGAAATATGTTTAAAAGCAAGTTTGCTATTCTTCTTTACACCCGTGCCGTTGGCGTAACTAACCCCTAATAAATAGTCTGCATTACTATCGCCCGCTTTAGCGGCTTTGTTAATGTACTTAAATGCTTTTTTAGAATTTTTCTTTACGCCAATACCCTTGAGGTAGCGCTCACCCAGCATCAACTGAACATCGGTCAAACCTTTGTTAGCAGCCTGCTCGTAATATTTCATGGCTGTTGACATGTTCTTTTTTGTGCCATGACCATTTTCATACATGATGCCAAGGCTACGCGCCGCATCGGGCACGCCTTGCTTTGCTGCTAGCTTATTGTATTTGAGTGCTTGTCCGTAGTTTCTAGCTGTACCCGTACCCATGGTATAAAGCGATGCGAGTAAAAACTGTGAACCAGCATGACCTTTATTGGCGGATTTTTTAAACCAGTTGAAGGCTGTTTTTGGGTTTTTCTTTCGACCTTGTCCTAATAGAAAAAGTTGGCCTAAAACATATTCTGCGGCAGGGTCACCACGTTTTGCGAAAGTAGAAGCGATACGATAAACATTTTTGTAATCTTTGCGCTGATAGGCCTTTTGTAGCTCTGCGTTTGCATTACCTTGTCTCGGCGCTGTTTTTGGTGCTCTAGGCGCAACGGTTGCTCGTTGTGCTGGTTTTGGAGAGGGAGTATTTCCAGCATAACGACCGATCGCTCCAGCACCATGTTTATGTTTAACACCTTGAGCAGGAAAAGGATGCGCATGTGTTCTAGCACCATGAATATGTGGCTCTGCTTGAACAGCAGTTATTGGTGATAAAAGAAAAGCCAGTAGTGAAATACTGATGAGCTTTCTCATTATTTTTTCTCCAGTTTTTCAACCAGCTTTTCAAGGGCTTCTAACTTTTCTCGAGTACGTAATAAAACAGCACTTTGAACATCAAATTCTTCGCGACTAACAAGATTCATTTTGCGTAAGCCACTTTCTAATCCGCTACGTACATTGCTTTCAAAGTCACTTTGTAAATCTTGTAAAGAAGCAGGCATGAATCCTGATAATTTTTTTGCTAGATCATCTAATTGGCTTTTGCTGTCCATTTTGTTACCTATACTCTATTTTTTACTTACCAATAAAAGGTTTTAAATCACCTTGTTTTTTTATATTTACTGTACCGTTAGCCTGCTTTTCACCTAATAAGCCCATCATGGGTACTAGGTTGGGGTCGATTGCTTTAATATTTAAATCTGTGTTGTATATCCACTCTTTATTGAGTGTTATTTTCCCATCAAGTTCCACTGGTGCGTCAGATGAACTGAGTTGGATGTTTAAATTGCCAGAATCAGGGGTAATGATGGCGTGATAATCACCCTGTGCTAGTTTAATGGGTGAGCTAATAGCAGCTTCTTTCCAATCAATGACTCCATCAATCAGTGGTAAGTCCTTCTGGTTTAATTCGGCATGTTTTATATTGCCTTTTATATCGCCAGAAAGCTTGGCAAATCTCTGCTGTTTGTTGATGTAGCTTGCGTTTAGGTCAAACTGAGTATTATCAATAATCAATGTTTTATTAGGTGTAATGCCTGCTAAGCCTTTGGCTGTTAAATCACGACCTTGAATATCAAAATCAAATTTGAGTGAAAGGGATGTAAGGCTTTCTAAGGGTCTAACATTCCATTTAACTTTTTCAAAATTTGTATTATTCGCAATCAACTGTTTTGTTTCGCCATTCCACACAGTACCGCTTACGCCCTTTAATTTTAGACCTTGCACATATTTTTCTGCATAGGGTTTTGCATAAGATAAGGGTAGTTGCCAAAGTGCGGCGGCCAAAAATGCTAACAAGCCTAGAAATAGTATTTTTTTCATTTGTCAGTTTACCTAATTTTTATCTAGTTTCGTTTAACAGTAAGGCGAACATCAGCAAAACCTGCATCTTTCTTATCATTATTGATGACTAGATTCGTAATAGACAAGGCGTATTTGTCTTCTAATTCGTATAAGAACCGTATAGCACGGTCAGCATTTACGTTTTTAAGCGATAGCCTTACACCGTTAGCACCTTGAGATTGCATACGTTCTAGCTTGGGTTTTAAGCGCCACGTTTGTAATGAGCGTTCAACCAACTGTTGAGGATTACCACTGCTATTTGTAATGGGTTTACTGTCACGCTGTTGTAATTGTTTTACTTGAATACTTTGAGACTGCATTGTTTTTAAAGTTTCTTGCTGACTGCTAATGACTTTATTTAATTTTGTATGATTAGTCATTAAAGGATCAACAATTAACATCCAGAATAAAATAATTATGGAAATAATACTGCCGTAAAGCACTAATGTGCGTTCTCTTGGGGCTAGCGTATTATACCAATTTTTCATGAGCTCGCTCCTGCAGTGCTTGCTTCAACCCGTGCGAGTGGCGCAATAATTAGGAGTGATTCAACTTTATCAGCGGTAGTGGTTGAGGATTTTATAGAGACTTTTAGTTTAGATTTTTCAGCCGCTTCTTTTTTAAAGCTTTCAAGACGAGTCAGATTTGGAGCTTCCATAACCAATATTAACTCGTTTTCTTGGTAACGAATTTCTTTTAAGGTTAAATCTTTGTATTGCTTTAGCAAAGGACTAATGTCCGAGATTAAAGGTAGCGGGGAGTCAATCGTTTGTGTTATTCCCTTTTTTAGTTGTGCCAGTTTGCTGCCCATTTGTTGAGGAGCATCGACTAATCGGCTTTCAGGAAAAGTTGATTTAAATACTGCCTCAATAGATTGATCTAACTGTTTTTTCTGCTGTTGTAATTCACTATTCTGCCAACCAAGAATTCCCAGCCATGTTGCACCCACAAGGCTTGCTAAAATAAGCGGTGGTCGCCATGCCTTCCAATTGAAGTTTGATTTGCGTTTGTGGCTTACAAAACCTGTGAGTAAATTAAGGGGTAATGCTTTTTCAATGCTTTGGTATTGCACCAGCGTAGGGTCAATTTTAGTTAGGGGTAATTCTTGTAATGCTTCAGGTAGCTCACTGATATCGATATTAGTTGCAATGGCTTCTGGTGTAGATTTTTCTAGTTGTTCGGTTAAAAATAGTCCTAACAAATTCTTATCACAGCTAAAACCATTAAAATCATTCAGGCGAACGGTGACAGGGTGATTGCCATATAAATCCATTGCTTGCTTCACAACTGACCAAGCTTTATCAGGGCATGATTGAGCGAGTAATTGTGGCAAAATAAAGTGCGGTGTAATCCCTTTTTTACGTAGCAAGCTAATCACAAGGTCAAGTTGCTCTCTGTTGATAACGGCAACGTGAGAATCAGATAAAGCTGCTTCTTGATGAATCGCGAAATGTAAATCTTCAATATCGTCTGCTAGCGTATCTTCTAAAGCATAAGGAACAGCTTGGTGCAGTTGTTTTTTATTTTTGCTAGGGATGTTAACGCTTGTAAGCACCACATCACTATTGGGTAATAATAAAACAACACGACGACCTTTTGCGAGTGAACGTACCTTGACCCAGTCACCTGGCGTGTAACGATCTTCTGTTTGTTTTTTGCCCAATAACGCATACTCAGGGTTTGAGTGAAGCGCATTAATTTTTATAACAAGAAGTTGCATAATGTTGTTTTTTCAGTGTTTAGAGACCTTTGCATGAGAGTTTGGCGAGAGAGAAAACAGGGGGAATTCAAGCATTTTTAATCCGTCATATCTCTCGTGCAAAGGTCTCGACTATAATCAAAAATCTATGGATTACTAAAGTCGCGCATTATGACAGAAACCTTACCATTTTTGCGATATAAAATAGAATTTATGAATAGGCGTGCATCGTTAATTTCGACCTTTCCCCTTAATAAAAAATAGCTTGTTTTAACATCGAGATCATTCTTGTCGATATTGCCACCTTGTGCTTGAATTGCTGCTTGTAGGAAGCTGTTTGTCATACTATCAAAAGGGCTTTCATCGCGTTTACTAATAATATCATCTGTCGATGCAGGGTCAAAGCCGATGCTTTTTAGCACTTCTTTGCTGGCAGTATTAATATTGATGGGTGTTTCTACGGTAATTGGCAGGACAGCTACCAAGCTATTTTTTGGATCTTTATTGATGAGCTTGTCATAAACTTCTTTGTTCATGTCTTTTAATAAACGTAATTCTGTAGGGTTTACTAATAATGTATCAGCACTAAAATAGGCTTGCTCTAAGCTTTGATAATAAGGGCTTTCAGCCCCAGAACCATTTCCTTGGTTGCCTGGTTTTACATTGCCATTAGTCTGATCTTTGTCTATCCAGTCTTTAACAATGCTTGCAAAGTTCTGCGGTGGCCCCATGCTGTCATCGGGGTCAATTTCGCGAATAAGACTTAAAAGGCGATAGCGTGTGATTCCTGCAATATCAGGGTCTTGAACTGGGGGAGGATCCTTTAATGTTCCATCTGGGTTTCTCTTTTCTGCATCAGTTAACTCTGGGGGAATAGGGCGAGCCAAAGAATTCAAATTTATACGTCCTTGCAAATCATAAAGCTGACCACTCATAGCGCCACCTAGAATAGGGAAGACGATACCTTCAAATGCCCAATCATCCTGTAATGAATCATATTTAGGATGATCGTTATAACTTTTTTCTAAAATTGTACCCGCAAAACCTTCCATGCCATCAGCATATAAATAGGCTTGTTCTAAATGTGAAATATTACCTGAGAGTCGAATATGAATTTGCTGTCGATAAAGCACCGTCGCAGCAATAGACACTGCAAGCATCGTCACAATCAACGCAACAATAAGCGCAATGCCTTTTTGCTTGTGTTGTTTGTGCTGATATTTGAGACTGCCGGTGTTCATTACTTTGGCCCGACGTTTTGCAAGCGTTGAGATAAGCGTAAGTTTCGGCGTGTTTTATAATTTAACTTATGATCATAAATAGTCGTGTAACCCATCACCGCACGCACATATTTTCGGGTTTCATTAAAGGGAATACTTTCAATCCATTGAGGCGCTGATATTGTTTTATCAGGCAACCAACGCGGAATACGGTGTGGCCCTGCGTTATAACTCGCCGTTGCTTTTACATAATTTCCTCTAAAGCGTTTTAGCATTTGGCTTAAATAAGCCGTGCCGATACGTGCATTTTTTTCAGGGATAAATAGGTCACTGGTCTTGTGATTTTTGATGCCCAGTTTACGTGCCACACCTCTCGCAGTTGCAGGTAAAACTTGCATTAAACCCTTTGCGTTGGCGCTGGACACAATTTGAGAATCAAAAGCACTTTCACGGCGCATAATGCCGTATGCCCATGCAGGGACAATGCCTTGTTGTTTTGCGGCTCTTTTTACCAAGTCTTTATATTCCAGAGGAAAACGTAAACCTGTTTGATTCCAATCTTTAGTTTGCGACACGGTAATAATCGCTAAGAAAGGTTGTTTGATTTGTAAGGCGTAGGCAGCTGCGACCAGCTTGTCTTGTTTATTTAAACGCTTTAATGTCCAAAACCATTCTTTTTTTGCTAGCTTAGGTTTACCAATCGCAAATAGCTCGTTTGCTCTGCGCATAGAAGGCATATTCCTTATTCTAGGGATATGTTGATTCCAGTCTGGTTCTTTTTGCAATAACCGCTCATAAGGTTTTTTTAGCTGATCTGCTGCCAAAAAACCGTAAAACGATGCGTTTTTAGCAAGCTTGTGGAGATTGATATGTGTTTTCTTACCCGTACGTTTATCCGCTTGCGCACGCCAATATTGCCAAATATCGGACTGTTTTTCTTCAGCATTCATGGATGCGATGGCAGTACCCAGCTTTCGCCAATCCCCTTGCCTTAACGCCATGCGCGCCATCCACGTATTACCATCATCACTGCGGTATTGATTCGGAACTCGGGCTAAATTTTGTAACGCAGACGGGCTGTGATTAATCGCTTGTTTTACACCCATATAACTTTCAACCCCAGCCTTTTCTCGTGGGGTAAAAGTATGCGATTTTTGAAACGTATTCCAAACTCGCTTGGCATTGCTCGGGCTTTTTCGTGCAAGTCGTTTGATGCCATAAGCAATTAGCTGACGACTACGCGCATCATTCTTTTTAAGGCGTTTATGTTTGAGAGATTGAGTAGGGCTTTTGCGTAATTGAACCCACAACGATACCAGTGATGGTTCGTTGGTATGTTTGGCTAAAGATTTAGATAAGCTGGTGCGACCTTTCTCCATCGACAGAGTAATCCGTTGCCAAGCTGTTTGATCCGTAATACGCCCATTGCTTTTGAGTAGAGAGAAAAGGGAATTACAGTTTTTAGGACGATCGTTAGCTGATAACCAAACTTTAAAAGCCTCATCTAATGCCACTTTTTTAGCTTGCCCCGATGATGTGCGGATAATCGCATCTAAGCCATGACATTTCGCTTTGTTGCCACCCTGACCTTTTTTATAAAAGGCACGGATGGACTTCCATTTTTTATACTTGGCAAAGCGTTCCAATAAATCCGTCGTTAAATCTTCAGCCATCCACGTGTTTTGATTTTTTTTGATGAAATTAACAATCGTATGCTCGCTAGTCTTATTAAAACGTCGCTTAATACGCTCATATTCAAGATAAGGATGAAGCAAATAACCCCGCAGATGCGAGCTATCATAAAGCCCACCCTTATGAAGTACCTCATAAGCCTGTAAAAAGTCATTCTGCTGTGATCGCGCGTTTACAGTCGTGCTTTGAAATAGAGAAAGCACGAGAAAAACAGCCACCAATGGTGATTTGTTGAGTAAAAACCGCATAAGCCCCTTAGAAATACTATTTTGTTTATTATTTATGCCAGTAATATAAGCCACCCCCCCCTTTTTTGCCACTTTTGTAGGTAAAAATGATGGTGAAACTCGTACAAAACGTCGAAAAAAAGGGGGGGTGGCAAAGGGAAAACCGTAATTTAAGGGCTTTTAGTATCCAAATCTTCAATCAAGGCGACGTAAAACTGAATCATACGAATATAGTTATCAATACTGATATTTTCATTGACGCCGTGGATGAGCTTTATGCCTTCTGAATCCAATGAGATAGGCAAAAAGCGATAAGTGTTATCTGCAATCTCACTGTAGTGCTTTGAGTCCGTGCCGTTGATGGTTAAAAAGGGCGCTACAACGACATTGTCCTGTTTAAAGACTTGGTTGATGACCGTTTCTAGCGATTTGTATTCGGCACTTTTCGTGCTTGATACGCTGGATGCTTCGTTAGGGATGAGTGAGCCTTTTACGGTAACTCTTTCATCGGCAATAACGGTTTGAGCGTATTTTACAATATCATCTGAGCTATCACCCGGTAGCAAGCGCACATTGACGTTGGCGGTTGCTGAGGCTGGCAAGATATTATCTTTTAATCCACCATCGACAATGGTGACAGCAAAAGTGCTTCGTATTGTGGCATTGGTTGCATTGCCTTTTGATAAAATCCCCATAACAACAGGCTTGAATAGCCACATATTGGCAAACACCATTCTTTGTTTAAACGGCATGTATGGGCTGACGCTATCAAATAATGATTTTGTCGCGCCTTCGTATCGGGCAGGGGATGGGTTGCTTTCTAGCTTGGCAATAGCGGATGATAAAATGCCGATGGCGGTTTGCTTGGGTGGCATGGATGAATGACCTTCGGTGCCTTTTGTCGATAGGGTTAAGTTTACATAGCCTTTTTCTGCAATGCCGATCATGCCGACAGGTTCTGCAACACCTGGGACTAATTTACTGAGTACAAAACCGCCTTCATCTAACACCATCGCAGGTTTTACGCCTTTGGCTTTGAGGTGGTCGGCGATGGCTTTTGCGCCAAATAATCCGCCTAATTCCTCATCGTGTCCGAAGGCTAGGTAGATGGTTCGTTTTGGGGTGAAGCCTTGAGAAAGTAAAATTTCTACCGCTTCTAATGTGGCGATGACGGATGATTTATCATCCAATGCACCGCGCCCCCAAATATGGGTTTCAGTCACATCGCCTGCAAAGGGTTGGTGCTTCCATTGGCTTTTTGTTTCTTCAAAAACGGGTACAACGTCTTGATGTCCTGTTAATACGATTGGCGATTTACTGGTTTTTGAGCCATCCCAGCGGTAGAGCAGGCTGTATTGGTTTATTTTAGTGAGTGTTAGGTTTTTGTGAATCAGAGGAAAGGATTGCTGTAAAAAATCATGGAAAGCTTTAAAGCTTTCTTCGTCTACAATTACTGTTCTGGCGGTTGAATCATTATCAGAATTAAAACGAGAAACGGTGTTGAATTTTATGGATTGACTAAGGTTGGTGATCGCCTGTTGTTTATTGATCTGTATGGGTTTTAGATCGGAAAATTCAATGGTTTTTGGTGTGAGGAGCAATGTTTTAGTGGTAACTATTACTACGATGATGAGTAAGGCAAGTAATAGAAGTTTTAGGATTTTTTTGAACACGTGTTGCCTCTATTGTTGGGCTGGGTAGTGGTCAATGTCAATAAATTAAGCTCCCTCTCCCTAGCAGGGAGAGGGTTGGGGTGAGGGGTGAAACTCAAAACTGGCAGTACCTCTGGGCTTTCTACCCCCTC